>JBMFUH010000013.1:0-20208 GCA_049966735.1 Isosphaeraceae bacterium | reverse complement strand
GAGGCTCATGACCTTGTGCCCGAGCTTGGCGAGCATCCGGCGGATCTCGCGCTTCCTCCCCTCGGCCAGCACCAGCTCCAGCGTCGTCGCTTCACCCTTCGTGCCGACGATCCTCGCCCGCTTGGCGCGGACTTTGCCATCTGACAGCCAGATGCCTTCGACCAGCTTGGCCACGATAGCGGGTTCGGCAGTTCCGGCAACCAGGGCCCGGTAGGTTTTCTCGACCCCGTATCGCGGATGCGCCAGGCGGTTGGCCAGCTCGCCGTCGTTGGTCAAGATCATCAGTCCCATGCTGTCTTCATCGAGCCGGCCGACCGAGTAGACGCGTTCGGGGACCTCCGGTAAAAGGTCAATCACCCGTGGCCGGCCCGATGGATCATGGTTGGTGGAAACGTAACCCTTGGGCTTGTTGACGGCGTAGTAAACCATCTTCTCCAGTTGAATGCGCTCGCCGTCGACGGCAATCGCCGCCTTTTCCGCATCGACCCGGGTGCCCAGCTCGCGAACCACTGTGCCGTCGACGGTGACGCGCCCCTGAAGGATGTATTTCTCGCAATCGCGGCGCGAGCCCAGGCCCGCGTGGGCGAGGATCTTCTGGAGCCGCTGGGGCTGCCCGGGCGAGGACTCCCTGGCGTGTTGAGCCCCCCCCTGCCCCGACCGCGATCGGCCGGGCGCCTTGCCTTGGGCGTGCGCCTCGCTTCCCGGGCGCGGCGGTCCGCCGGTTCCGGGGCGTTTCCTGGCGCCCGGTCCTGGTCCGGATCTGGCCTGGGAGGATGGGCGTCGTTCTCGCTTCGGCGGACGCCGATCCTCCTTGCGGGAGGAGTGGTGATGAGCCATGATAACCTGTTCCCTGATTGAGTGCACCTGTTGCTGGACCACCGCAACTGGCAATATGATCGCGCTCAGCGTTTTCTCGTCGATGTGCCTCTTATCTTAGGCCGTGGAGCTGCGGTTGCACAGTGCTCGTGCTTGATGGTCAGGCGACCCTGACCAAGCTTGCGCATCCAGAGGCCGATTTCTCGGTGTCATTCGGTCGGAGGCTGACACATGTCCGTTCCGCATGATACGGGGCCAGCCGCTCAGATCAGCAATCCATACGAGCCGCCAGCCGCGGACATGAGCAATCCCTGGGGGACGGGAGATCCGGACGCGGAAGCCGCGCGCCACGCGCTGGCGCCCTTGGAGTCATTCGCGAAAGTCATCGCAAGGAATGAATACTCTTTGGCGCTCGTGGCAGCCTGGTGGTTCGCAGTCTTTGCGTGGCTTCTTATCCGGGATGCAAAGGGCGGAAGGCTCCCCGCCTGGGCGTTCTCGCCGACCTTCATCCCCCTCGTCGCGCTCATGGTCGTAACCCTGGTGCTTGGTCTGGTTGCGGGATGGGGGCTCTGGCGCTTTCGCCCGTGGTCCGTCTGGGCCACGGTGTCCGCTACCGTGTCATCCTTGCTGCTTCATATGCTGCTGGGGATCATTGAGACCCAAGCGGGCAGGCCGGGAAGCGGTATGATCATGGTCATTCTGGGGACGATGATCGCGCTCCCCGGCGCGTTCTTCCCATGGGACCAATCCGCGCCCCTTTTCTCACCTGCTTACGCAAAGGTCCGCGCGGAGACCCAACATATTCGCGTGCGTCCGAAGCCCCCGCGCAGGGTAGCACTCAAGATGCTTGTCGTGGTGTCGCTTCTGGGTGGTCTGATCTGGGTCCTTCGCAGGAGCCAAATCAACAAATGATCTTGTATCATCGTAGGGTCCGCTGTTTGGACCAGATGCCACTCGTCGCTCATTGCGGTTGCTGCCGCGTCAGGCAGTGCAGCGTGCCCAGGCCGAGGACAAGGTCCACGCAGTGAATGCCCACGACCTGGCGATCGGGGAACAGCTCGGCCAGCGTGTTCAGGGCGATGCGGTCGGCGGGGTCATTGAAGGTGGGAACCAGGACCAGGCCGTTGGCGATGTAGAAGTTCGCGTAGCTGGCCGGCAGGCGCTGGGCTTCGAAGATGACGGGCGCGGGCATGGGCAACGTCAACACGCGGAGCGGCTCGCCGTCCTGGTCGCGCGCGGCCTCGAGCCGACGCAGGTTCTCCTGGAGCGGTTCGTGGTTGGGGTCGTCGGCTCGAGGCTCGACGACCGTGACGACGGTCCGCGGATCGACGAACCGGGCCAGGTCGTCGACGTGGCCGTGCGTGTCGTCGCCCGCTATTCCCCGCCCCAGCCAGATCACATGGCGCACGCCCAGGTAGTTGGCGAAGACCTGTTCCAGACCCGCGCGGTCGAGCCCGGGATTGCGGCACTGCACCTCGCTCAAGAGGCATTCCTCGGTCGCCAGTAGCGTGCCCAGGCCGTTGACGTCGATCGCGCCTCCTTCCATCACGACGCGGCGGAGCTTGCCGCCGACAGGAAAACGGGGCTTCCACAATGTCTGGCGTAATTCGGCCGCGATCAGCCGGGGAATGCGGTTGTCGTTCTGGTGGTCGGGATACTTGGCCCAGGCGTTGAACTTCCAGTCGACCAAGCACCCAGCCCCGGATTCCTTCGCCCCCTGCGCCGCACCTGTAGGGTCCGCGGTACGGACCGCGGGCATCGGCTGGGGATCGGTCCGCACAGCGGACCCTACAAGTAACCCTGGCCGGGTGCTCAGGTGAACGGAGTCGGGCTGGTCGTTCGCTTGATTGGAGCCGCCGCCACCTCTCACGAGAAACGTCGGCCCCGAGTCGCGCAGCCAGACGCGGTCGGTTCGAGCCCGGAGAAACCGCACACGCTCGAGGTTCGCTCCCGCCCTGTCGAGCATCTCGCAGGCGCGTCGCTCCATCTTCGCGCTGCCGACGACAATCCGTACCATCTCCACGCGGCTCAGGTGCCGGACGATCTCGGTGTAGACCCAGGGTATGGGAGCAAACTTTCCAGGCCAGTCGTCGCGGTTGTGGGGCCAGGCGATCCAGGTGGCCTCGTGCGGTTCCCACTCGGCGGGCATCCGGTATCCAAGCTGGGCGGGGGTCATAGAGGAAGGTCCTGGGGCGTGTTCCAGTCCGGCAATTCCATGAGCAAGTGAGGTGAAACTTTATTCAGCCATATAAAATGTGCATCAATCTTCTTGGGGACAAGCACCTGCGCGCCGACGATACCGCCGATGATGCCGGCCAGTAAGAGGACGAATCCCGCCATCGGCAAGATGACCTTGAGAGAATCAGGCAGATCGCCCGAGTCGGAGAGCACTCCCAGGGCGATGAACATTCCCAATCCCGCGAGCGCCGTGAGCCAGCCCAGGGTAATGGCCCACGCTCGTTTCCGGCGGTGCCTGGCGCAGAGGCTCACGGTGACCTTGCCCTGCCAGCGGATAAAAAAGTAGATCAAGATGTAAAGGAGCGGACTGATCAGGAAGAAGACGAGGTAATAGATCGGTTTATGCCAGTAGAGCACCCGGCTGAACCGGTACCCGTCCGTCGGCTCGCCGCATTTCAGGCATCGATCGACCAGCTCGGCCCCCTTGCGCACCACGAGCAGTTCCCCATCGCGCCAGGCTTCGGTGGACGCGTCAAAGTAGGGATCTTTCGCGAAGGGTTCGGACTTGGGTGCGGCGTAAGGATTGTCGTCGTCGAACACGGCCCTGCCTCCAGATGGCAGCTCAATCGGTATCGAGGAATCGTCGGGTGATCGGGGCGTAGGCGTCGATCCGGCGGTCGCGGAGGAACGGCCAGTTGCGGCGGGTCTCTTCCTGTAGCTTCGGGTCGCACTCGGCGATCAGGACTTCTTCAGTATCTTGACCGGCGCGGGTGACGATCCGTCCGAATGGATCAGCCAGAAACGAGCTCCCCCAGAACTCGAGGCCGCCGTCCGTTGCCCCTTCGTGGCCGATCCGGTTGACGGCACCGACATAGACGCCGTTGGCGATCGCGTGCGACCGCTGGATCGTCTCCCATGCGCTCGCCTGGGCGGCACCAAACTCGGCCTTCTCGGCTGGGTGCCAGCCGATCGCGGTCGGATAGAAGAGGATCTCCGCCCCCTTGAGCGCGGTCAGCCGGGCGGCCTCCGGATACCACTGGTCCCAGCAGACGAGCGTACCCACCCGGGCAAACCTGGTCGAGAAGGTTGTGAAGCCGAGGTCGCCGGGAGTGAAGTAATACTTCTCGTAATAAAGCGGATCGTCCGGAACATGCATCTTGCGATAGCGCCCGCGCAGGCTGCCGTCGGCGTCGAGAACGACGGCGGTGTTGTGATAAACCCCCGCCGCGCGTTTTTCGAAGATCGAGCCGACGACGACCATCCCCGTCTCGCGGGCGACCGTCGCCAACGCCTCGGTCGTCGGGCCGGGGATCGGCTCGGCCAGGTCGAACCGGGCGGCATCCTCGGTCTGACAGAAGTACTGGGTCCGAAACAGCTCGGGCAGGCATGCAATCTGAGCTCCCTTCGAGCCCGCCTCGCGGAGCATCGCGCTAACCCGGCGCAGATTGTCATCGGGATCGGTCGAACACCGCATCTGGATCAAGGCCACGCGAAACGGGTCAGAGCCGCACGTCATCTTCCGTCCATCCTCCCCGGCGAAATCTCCCGGGCTCCGGCCGTCCAGGGCATGCGATCAATCTTACAGAGGTCGTGCCGCGGCGGCGAGGGGCCGCGCTGGCTTTGTTTCGCGCGGAACGATCCTCGCGTCGCCGCGACGGGTCGCGGACCTGGGTTGTTCACGGTGGCTTTGTTTCGTCGCTTTCGTGATCTCCCGTGTCATGCCGGCCCTTCCTGCTGTCGCGATCAGTTGGAGAGACTACAAAGCATTCTGAGCAAAAGATTTCCGCGATTCGTTGGCTTTGTTTCGTCGGAACACAGCCCCAGGATTCCTGCTCCCCTCCGGTTCTTCCCCAGGTTGTAGCATGATTTCATTCTCTGAAAGACAAGGCCAGTCGCCGCAGTGGTTTTGATCCGTCGCGTTGGCTTTGTTTCGACGGATTGGCTTTGATCCATCGCGGGCGAATCCGCGGCGCGCCCGTGAAAAAGTGTGACTTTCTGTGACGTTGTCGAGAATTATCGCGGATTTTCTTGGACACGATCTCGACGCCGAACCAGCGCGGACTGGAAAAGGTCGTCGGCCGGTGCGAGCCCGTTGCGGAACCGCATGTACACCAGGTGCATGACGCGGCCCCTCGCCCTGACGCGGGACTCGCCGAAGCAACCGCTCCTCTCCGAAGTTTTCCAAAGGCCCGCGCGAAACTACACCATTTTAGAGTTTACAACACGGACGCGCGGTCGTTTCGTAAACCGCATGACCTGCCGAGGCGTCCCGACATTTCCGCACAGGCCGCCAGACCTCGGGAAGAACTTCTCGGCCTTTGCCCCCGCGAAGCCGCCCAGAGGGGAATCGGCGACGGATGAACACCGATGAACATGGATGAGATTCCGAGAATCAGGTCGGCGAGGTTGCAGCCGACTCCGGCGCTGCCAACTTCAATTTCCCATTCCGATCCGTGTTTCATCAGCCCCGGCACGCCGGGGCCCGTGGCTCAAGAATCCCCACCGGGTCAAGCCACCAACTCGCTCACGATGGTTGCGGGGGCCCGTCGGGGTCGGGCTGTCTTGGGCCGAAATTGAAAATCGGTCTGAGCCCGATGCACCCAACATCGGCAACACCGGACCCTCTGCCGGAGGAATGACCACAACGCGTTCCGCCTGGCGTTGAGAAGCGGCTGGAACCTTGTCTTTCTCTTGCAGTGAGACCACGATGATCGATGACGCGACTCAGGACTGCGTGAATCGGTCAAGGGGACTCGATCGACCCATGTGTGGAGGCGTTCGTCGATGAACTCGCATTTCGTTCGCAACGTGTTCGCTTTGATCTCCGTGCTCTTACTGAACGTCACCGCGCTCGGTGACGATCCCAAGGCCGAACCCTGGCGCAAGCCCGATCCGGCCGCGCTGAAGCGATGGCAAGACATGCGCTTCGGCATGTTCATCCACTGGGGGCCCGTCAGTCTCACGCATCAAGAGATTGGTTGGTCACGCGGGGCCCAGACGCCGATCAAGGAGTACGACAATCTCTACAAGAAGTTCAACCCGGTGAAATTCAACGCCGATGAGTGGGTCCGCATCGCCAAGGCGGCCGGCATGAAGTACATGATACTCACGACGAAGCACCACGATGGGTTTTGCATGTTCGCGACCAAAGAGACCGACTACAACATCATGAACTCGCCCTTCGGGCGCGATGTCACCAAGGAACTGGCCGATGCCTGCCGGAAGCAGGGCATCGCGTTCGGCACCTACTACAGCGTCTGCGACTGGCACCACCCCGACTTCCCGTTCACCAGCCCAGGCGGCAGTGTCAGGCGCGAGAAGTCGGACCTGGACGCCTACAACCGCTACTTGCTGGCGCAGATCCGTGAGCTCATCACCAACTGCGGGCCCCTGCTGACAATCTGGAATGACGTGCCCCAGGCGTTCCAGGGCCGCGGCGTGCAGACCATCAAGATGGTTCGCGAGCTTCAGCCCGACATCCTCGTCAACAACCGCACGGGTGACGGCGGCGATTACGACACGCCCGAGCAACGCATCGGCGGCTTCAACCTGGACCGGCCCTGGGAATCATGCATGACGATCTCCGCGCACAACCAATGGGCATGGGGCGGACCCAAGGACGGCGTGAAACCACTGGTCGACTGCCTGCTGATGCTCGTCCGCGGGGCGGGCGGCAATGGCAACGTGCTCCTGAACGTCGGCCCCACACCCGAGGGCGTCATCGAGCCCATCCAGGTCGAGCGACTGAAGGAGATCGGCGCATGGCTGGCGAAGTACGGTGAGTCGATCTACGGGACGCGAGGCGGCCCCTACAAGCCCACGAAGAGCCTTGCCTCGACCCGGAAGAACAACACGGTCTACATCCATATCACGGGCTGGCCCGAGGAAACAGTTGTGCTTCCTCCCTTGCCGGCAAGGATTGTCAAAACCCGCGCACTCACGGGCGGAAGGGCGAGCGTGAAACAGAGCGAGGCCGGCATCGAGATCTCCGTACCGAAAGCCGACCGCCAGGAAATCGATACGATCGTGGCGCTTGATCTCGACAAGCCAGCGATCGAGATCGCGCCCATTGCCGTCAATCCCGTGGGAGAGTCACTGACGACCGGGAAGCGGGCAAATGCCTCGAATGTCTATCAGAACAACGCCGGCCACGACGCGGCCAAGGCCATCGACGACGACGAGGACACACGCTGGGCCACCGACGCGGATGTCGGCCCGTGCTGGCTGGAAGTGGACCTCGGCAAGCCGCGGACGTTCGATCGAGCGCTGATCCTGGAGTGCATTGACTTCGGCGTGCGCGTGAAGGCGTTCGAGCTGCAGTACCAGGACGGCAAGGCATGGAAAACGTTCTTCCATGGTAGCGGCATCGGTAAGAAACTCGAAGCGAAGTTCGAGCCCGTCACCGCCCGGGTCGTGCGGCTGAACATCACCGCCGGTCACGGCGGCCCAACGATCACGGAGTTCCAGCTCTTCCCGCCCGCCCAGAAGAAGGTTGGCCATCGAGGTCAGACCGATTAGTTTACTGCACGAGCAGCCAATGATTCGGAATCAGACAGGCAGATCCCTCGTAGGATCGACGAGAGGTGACCGGTACTGGCATGCGGGTTCAAGGAGTTGCCCTTGGGCCGCCCTCGCGGCCCGCAGCCATCGCCCAATGCCGCGTGTGGAGAGGTCAGGGCAAGTGACTTCCCCTGCCTGTCTGTGACCAGAAGTCTTGAGCAGCGTGCGGGTGTGAATGGGTGAGCCACTGATGCACGCCGCGGAGAATTCGTGGCAGGCCCTTGGGTGGGAGATGAGTGGCCTCCCAGGTCGCGACGACCTGGCGGAGCGCGGCGTCGAATGGTGAACGTGTGGGAAGGCCAAGCTGGGTGCAGACGAGAGATAGGCGCTGGTCATCGCTGGCAAGGAAGCGAGCCGAGTGTTTGAGTGCCAGTTGCAGCAGAACAGCGTCGGTAAGATCCAACGCAAACGTGTCCGAGAGTTGCAGGATGGGGCTGACATCCGCATACGTGAGATCGATGAGCGTTATCGGACCCTGTCCAAGCTGGGCAAGCTTCTGGCTCACGACCACTCGGTCTTCGCCGTACACCTTTGTGAGGACGGCCTTGGCCTCGAAGAGCACGAGAGGTGAAGTGAACCAACCGGTGTGGGCACGAAGCAACTGCTCGCATGCTGTCGCTGCCGGATGCCCGTGCAGGAGGCTGAAAACCAAGATCATCGTGTCCACAGCGCAACCATGAGGCGGGTTAGAAGAGGAGGTCATCCCCGCTCACCTCCGCACTCTCGAGGGATCTCGTCGGATCTCCAGGTTTGACAGAAAGCTTGCTGGCGAAGATGTCATCCCAGGTCGGCTCGGGCTGGGGACGGACCAGGATACCGTCGTCGGTCTTGACCAGGACGACTTGGTCGCGCAGGCCAAGAGCCTCTGCCCACTCCGCCGGGAGCTGAATGCGATTCCCCGCTTCGATTGCGGTGGTGTGAGTGGCGTTCATCATGGCCTCGACGGGTGGTCGCGGGGGAGAACCGAGTCCAGAACCCTCGTTCTCGTTTCTGCCAAGACACCTGTATCGCGCGCCCGGACTCCTGGCGTCAATGCGTACAGGACAGAGGTTATTTTATACCATCTGAAATCAACAAAGGTAGCCCTGTTGTCCGCGCCGGAGGACCCGGCGGACCGGATCGAGTGTCGGGATGATCTCAGCGCAAGGGCCGGCGAGGATCAGAAGACCACCGGCCCTCCGCATTGAAACGCGCGGCAGCCACCGAGCCGCATCGAAAACAAGCTGCCACCTTGCCTATTCTATCTATCTTGACTATACTGACGCCTGATCCGGATCGGGTCACGGTGCGGAAGTACGCATTGCATGCGGCCAGAGTCGAGGAAGGATGATTCATGAACAGGCAAGTCGCTTTGCTGATCGTCGTGGGTCTGTTTTGGGGCTTTGGCCCGCTTGCGCCTGGCCGGGCGGAGGAGAAGGGCGACGACACGGCCGCCAAGAAGAACGTGCCGCCGCTGGGCGGCCTGAGCCTGCGCGGGATCGGGCCGGCGTTCATGTCGGGGCGGGTCAGCGACATTGCGGTCGACCCGACGAAGCGCGGCACCTGGTATGTCGTGGCGGCGTCCGGCGGCGTCTGGAAGACCACCAACGCCGGCACGACCTGGAAGCCGATCTTCGACGGTTACGGCTCGTACTCGATCGGCTGCGTGACGGTTGATCCGCGCAACCATCTCGTGGTCTGGGTAGGAACCGGCGAGAACAACAGCCAGCGGAGTGTCGGTTACGGCGACGGGCTGTACAAGTCGATCGACGGCGGCGCCAGCTTCACGAAGGTCGGCCTGGAGCGGTCGGAACATATTGCCAAGGTGTTGATCGACCCGAGAAACTCCAATGTCGTCTACGTCGCCGCGCAGGGGCCGCTCTGGAATTCCGGTGGCGAACGGGGACTGTACAAGACGACTGATGGCGGCAAGACCTGGAAGACGGTGCTCTCGATCAGCGCGGATACGGGGGTGACCGACGTTGTTTTCGATCCGCGAAATCCCGACGTTCTCTATGCCGCGGCCTACCAGCGCAGGCGGCATGTCTGGACCTTGATCGACGGCGGCCCGGAGTCGGGTCTGTACCGATCCAACGACGCCGGCGCGAGCTGGCGGAAGATCAACGGCGGGCTGCCCGGCGAGGACAAGGGGCGAATCGGCCTGGCGGTCTCTCCGGTCAATCCCGACATCCTCTACGCCACGGTCGAGGCGGCGAAGGGGCAGAGCGGTTTCTTCCGCTCCGACAACGGTGGCGAAAGCTGGAGCAAGCAGTCGAGCTACATCGCGTCCAGCCCGCAGTATTACCAGGAGATCGTCGCCGACCCCCGCGTGTTCGACCGCGTCTACGCGATGGACACCCTGCTGCACGTCTCCGAGGACGGCGGCAAGACGTTCCATCCGCTGGGCGAGCGCTGGAAGCACGTGGATAATCACGCCCTCTGGATCGACCCGGACGACTCGGAGCATCTGATCGTCGGCTGCGACGGCGGACTGTACGAAACCTGGGATCGCGGCCAATCGTACCGCTTCACGGCGAACCTGCCGATCACCCAGTTTTACAGGATCGCCCTCGACAACGACACGCCGTTCTACAACGTCTACGGAGGCACCCAGGACAACGCGACGCAGGGAGGGCCGTCGCGGACGGGCAACGTCCACGGCATTCGCAACAGCGACTGGTTCGTCACGGTCTTCGGCGACGGCTTCGACCCTGTCGTCGACCCGACCAACCCGAACATCATCTATTCCCAGTGGCAATACGGCGGCCTGGTCCGGTACGACCGCAAGAGCGGCGAGCGGACGGACATCAAACCCCAGGAAGACAAGAACGGACCGCCCCCGCGCTGGAATTGGGACTCGGCGATCATCATCAGTCCGCACTCGCCAACGAGGCTCTACTACGGTGCGCAGATCCTGTTTCGCTCGGACGACCGGGGCGACACCTGGAAAGCCGTCAGTCCCGACCTGACCCGGAACATCGACCGCAACAAGCTCAAGGTGATGGGACGCGTCTGGAGCGTGGACGCGGTGGCCAAGAACGATTCCACGTCGTTTTACGGTACGATCGTGGCGCTCGCCGAGTCTCCCCTGGTCGAGGGCCTGATCTACGCCGGCACCGACGACGGCCTGATCCAGGTCACGGAAGACGGCGGCCAGCACTGGCGGAAGGTCGAGGACTTCCCGTTCACGAACAAGCCGTCGGACATTTATGTCTCGGATATCGAGACATCCAAGCACGATAAGAATACAGTATATGCATGCTTTGACAATCACAAGAGCGGTGATTACAAGCCCTATGTGCTCAAGAGCACCGATCGGGGGAAGAGCTGGACGAACATCGGCGGCGATCTGCCCGAGCGCGGGAGCGTCTATACGATCGCCGTCGACCATGTCGCTCCGGACCTGCTCTTCGTCGGCACCGAGTTTGGCCTGTTCGCCACGCGCGACGGCGGTCGGCACTGGCAGGCTTTGAAGAACGGTCTGCCGCCCATCGCCGTCCGCGACCTGGAAATTCAGCGCGGGGAGAACGACCTGGTGGTGGGGACCTTCGGCCGGGGTATTTACATCCTCGACGACTACAGCCCGCTCCGCGCCCTGTCCCAGGAGACGCTGGACAAGAAGGCCGCCATCCTGCCGATCAAGAAGGCGCTGCTGTACATTCCCGCCGCCCCGCTGGCCGGTGGAGACAAAGCGTATCAGGGCGCGAGCTTCTTCACGGCGCCCAATCCCCCCTTCGGGGCCACGTTCACCTACTATCTGAAAGACAGCCTGAAGACGAAGAAGGCCGCGCGGCGCGAGCAAGAGCAGAAGCTCGAGCACGAAGGCAAGGATGTGCATTACCCGCCCTGGGACGTTCTCAAGGCGGAGGACCGTGAGGAGACGCCCGTGGTCATCTTGACCGTCAAGAACGCCGACGGCCAGATCGTCCGGCGCCTGTCGGGACCCGGCGGCTCGGGCCTGCACCGCGTGTCCTGGGACCTCCGCTGGCCGGGATATCGGCCGGTTTACGCCGGCGAGGCGAGGCGCGGGGGCGAGCCTGCTGACGAGGGATTCTCGGTCGGCGACTCCGGTCCGCTGGCTCTCCCAGGCAAGTACACCGTCACGCTCGAAAAGCGCGAGGGGGAAGCGATCAAAGAGCTGGCGCCGGCGACCCCCTTCGAGGTCGAGCCGCTCAACTTTGCCAGTCTTCCGGCGCCCGACCGCCAGGCCGTGTTGGCGTTTGCCCGCAAGACCGGCGCATTGCAGCGGGCCGCCCTGGGCGCGCTCCAGGCGCTGGGCGACGGGCTGGGCCAGGTGGCGATCATCAAGCGGGTCATCGACCAGACGCCGTCACTGCCGCTCGCGCTCCGCCAGGACGCGCGCAAGCTGGAGCTGAAGCTGGTGGATCTCCGCGAGAAGTTCCTGGGCGACCCGACCAAAAGCCGGCGCAACGAGCCGGCCTCGGTCGGCCTGATCGATCGGATCGAGACGATCGTCGACGCGAACTGGGCGACGACGTCGGCCCCGACGAACTCTCACCGCAAGAATTACGACATCGCCGCCGCGGAATTCGAGGAGGCCTTGCAAGCGCTGCGTCCGCTCCTCGAGCACGACCTGCCTGCCCTGCACGAGACGCTCGAAGCCGCCGGCGCGCCCTGGTCGCCAGGCCGCAAGCTGCCGAAGTGGAAGAAGTGAAGCCGGAATGGCGGACGAGCTTGCAGACGTACTCAGGACAATTCACTCGTCAACAAGAGGATTCCTGGAAAAAGGAGGGGCTGGCAGGTCGTCGATCCATCGGTCCGCCATCGGATGGTTGTTTGCCGATGGATCCGCCTTCTGCCCGCCCTCGACAATCCAGCCCAGGAGCGCGAGCTTCGCCGGTCGCTTGAGACGAGGCCATTCTTGCATCGTCTCGATGGCCTTGTCCCAGATTGTCCCCGTGATCTCGCGGTAACGCCGGGTTGCTTCCGCTCCTTTTCCGTCCAGCAAGAGTGAGTCGAGTTCCTCGACGAGATCGGCAGCCTCTCGCGCGGGGGGAGTGTCCGGCACGTCGTGATAGGGGCCGCGCTCCTGCCGATCGATCCATTGTTTGACCAGCTCCGATCCGTGGACGTTGATCAGGTCGCGGAGTTTCCTGGGAGCCAGGCTGATCCACGTGTAGCCGCACGACAGGCACGCGTGGCTGGCAACCGGGGTGCTTGGTCCCCATTTGGTGGTGCGAGTCCAGTTCGGAACGAACACGACGGGCCCCGTTTGACCGACCAACGATCCGGGAACCGTTAGCTTGCTCTTGCAAGCCGGACAGGGACTTGTGTCCATGAGAAGGGCCTCCAGATGCTCCACCAGTGCAGTCGGCAAAGACCTCCAAGTATTCGATCAAAACCGACAGGAAGTCGGATCTGTGCTCCGGGCTGGCAGCGATCGGGGCCGTTGCACCGGGTTTTGCGTCTTCCGGCCCGGTTGGTTGATTTGCTTTCCATCAGCCGTTAGTGTTGGCTCCATGATAAGTGACGGGCGACTCGCCCCGATTTGGTTGACATGGCATAACTGAGAGGATCATCCCCATGGGAGCTGAAGACCGTCTGGCCCAGCTCAAGCTGGAATTACCCCCCGCACCCAAGCCGGTGGCAACCTATGTGACCGCGTTGCGAGTCGGCGATATGCTCTATGTTTCGGGCCATGGCCCGCTCCGTGCCGATGGCACCATGATCACCGGCAAGGTCGGCCTGGACCTGGACGTGACGGCCGGCATGGCCGCGGCGCGGCAGACCGGGCTGGCCATCCTGGCCACGGTCCGGGATCACCTGGGCTCGCTCGACAAGGTCGCGCGATTGGTCAAGACGCTGGGCATGGTCAACTGCACCCACGAATATGGCGACCAGCCCAAGGTCATCAACGGCTTCTCCGACCTGATGAAGGAGGTCTTCGGCGACGCGGGCGTCGGCGCCCGAAGCGCGGTGGGCATGGGCGCGCTGCCCGGTGGAATCGCCGTGGAAATCGAGGCCATCTTCCAGGTGAAGGATTGACTGGTCGGTAGTGGCGAGTGACGAGTGGCGAGTGGCGAGAAAATGCACCCGTATTCACTCGCCACTCGCAACCAGGAACTGATTTCCCCATGACCAGCACCGGGCGACTTCAAGGCCGCACCTGCCTCATCGTGGGAGGGACCAGCGGGATCGGCCTGGCGACCGCCCGGTCTTTCCTGGAGCAGGGTGCGCGCCTGGTCGTCTGCGGCCGGTCCAGCGAGACGGCCGAGGCCGCGCGCGCCGAACTCGAACAGCTCGGGCCGGGGCGATTCCTGATCTGGAGTGCCGACGCCGCCGAGCCACAACAGGTTGAGAGGCTTTTCCAGGAGGCCCTGGCGTTTTGCTCGGGCCGGCTGGACGTCTTGTTTCACGTGGCGGGAATCAGCGGCCGGCGCTTCGGCGACGCGGCACTGCACGAGTGCACCGTGGAAGGATGGGACACGGTGCTGGACACCAACGCCCGCAGCCTCTTCCTGACCAACCGTGCCGCCGTGAGGCAAATGCTCACGCAACCCCTCGACGATCACGGCCTGCGCGGAACCGTTCTCAACATGGGCTCGGTGCTGGGCTGGTCGCCGGCCCCTGAGTTTTTCGGCACCTTCGCCTACGCGGCGAGCAAGGGGGCGATCCGGGCGATGACATTGAACGCCGCGGCCCGCTACGCCCGCGATCGGATCCGGTTCAACCTCATCGCCCCCGCGCTCATCGAGACGCCGATGGCCGGCCGAGCGGTCAGCGACCCGGTGATCCGAGCCTATCTCGCGACCAAACAACCACTGGCGGAAGGACCGGGCACGCCCGAGGACTGCGCGCAGGCGGCCCTTTTCCTTTGCGAACCCTCCTCGCGATTCCTGACCGGAGTGATTCTCAACGTCGACGGCGGCTGGTGCGTCTCGGAGGGACAGATTCCAGTTACCAGTTGCTAGTTAACAGTGAAGCCCTGTTCATTTCTATCAGCTAGGGACCAGGAACCAGGTACTAGGAACGCTTCCCCATGAGTGATGTACATGCCGGCCTGGGTCCGTCCGGTTCCCCTGCGCCTGATCCGAGCGCGGATGTGATGGGCCAGTATTTGGGAGCCGTCCGTCAGGCGATCGAGGCGATCGAGGCGACGCAGTTGCCGGCCATTCGCCAGGCCGCCAGCCATTTTGCCGGCACGATCCTCACCGGGCGGCTGGTGCACGTGTTCGGCACGGGGCACTCGCGGATGGCCGTCGAGGAAATGTTTCCGAGGTACGGATCGTTCCCGGGCTTCCATCCGATCGTCGAGTTGTCGATGAGCTATCACAACCCCGTGGTGGGCGCCAACGGTCAGCGCCAGGCGATGTTTCTGGAGAACGTCCAGGGCTTTGGGCCGGTGCTCTGGCGCAACTTCGCCGTGACCCGCGACGACGCTCTTCTGGCCATCTCCAGCAGCGGCTGCAACGCGGTGACGATCGACGTGGCGCGCGAGGCCAGGTCGCTGGGGATGTTCGTCGTGGCGCTCACGTCGCTGGCCGATGCCCAGGCCTCGACCTCGCGGCACGAGTCCGGGAAGAAGCTGCACGAGGTTGCCGACCTGGTCCTGGACCAGAAAGCACCGCCGGGAGACTCGGCGGCGTGGGTCCCCGGGCTGGAGACTCCGGTCGCGCCGCTCTCCAGTGTCACAAGCTGCACGATCATCAACCTGATCAAAGCCGAGGTCGCGCGCATCTTGACCGAGGCCGGCCAGCCGCCGAAGGTGCTCACGTCCGCCTGTCATCTGGGCGCGGAACGCGCCCGACGGCTCTTCGAGGAGACCTACGACGACTACCGTCGCCGCGTGGGGGTGCTGTACCGCTGAGCGGGCCCTCCGGTCTATTTCCCGCTCGTGACCGGCTCAAAGACTTTCACGTCGGGATGCATTGTGTAGAGCCGGTCGCCCTGTGGCGTGACGACGAGGATGGGGCTGGAGCAGTTGTTCTGGACGATGGGATTGCCCGGGTATTTCTCCCAGTGAACGAGGTCGCGCGAGCGGGCGACGTTGCTCGTCCAGTCTTTCCAGGGTCGATGGGCGTTGGCGTGATAGAAAGCGTAGTAATACTCGCCCCGTTTCACCACCTGGTTCAGTGCCACGGCGGTCGAGTCGTACGCGTCTGGCCCGCAGGCGATGACGGGGTCGTCCTTGACGTTGGTCCACGTCTTGAGGTCCCGCGATGTGGCCAGCCAGACTCCCCGGTCCCCGCGCTCGTAGAAAAGGTACCACGTTCCGTTCTCGAACCAGACGGTCGGCGTGCCGCGCGGTCCGGGGCTGATCGGCGAACCGTCGGTCTTGCGGATGTCGAGCGGTCCATGCTCGGTCCAGTGCAGTCCATCCGGCGAGGAAAGCCGATGAGCGATGTCGTTTTTCCCCTCGGCGAACATCTGAAAGGTCTCGTCGTGCTTGACGACGCACATGTCCTCGACCCACGACCGGGTGACGATCGGGTTGTGGGGATCGCGAGTCCAGTGGGTGCCGTCGGGCGATGTCGCATGGCCCAGAGACATGGTGGAGGGTCGACCGCCATCGTAACCGGTGTACCAAAGATGGAACGTGCCATTCTTGTCGACGAGGATATAACCGCGCTCGCGGATATTGCGATCCCAGGTCTCCTGTCCCGTCCCCGCGAAGACGGGATTTTTAGCGATGGGTTTCCACTGCACGAACGCCCAGGACGCCTCCTGCGCCCAGGCGCTTGGCGCGGCAGCGGCGAGAATGGCCGCGATATCAAGAACCAGAGCGAATTTCAGCATAAATCGATGGTTTGCAGTCATGGGTCCTTCTCGATGGGTTTGAGAGAGTGGTTGATGAAGGGCGTCATCCCAAAAGCGGCCTCACGGGGTCAAGCCCTGGGGCCTCACGGGGCAAGCCCTGTTTTCGGTTTTTGGGGTGGTAAGGGGCCGACCCCATTTCCAGAGGCCAGGAGGTGGGTGGCGCTTGGGCGCCCTGCTTGGGCACCCGTCTCCCTGGGCACGGCTCACCGCGGGGTGCTCTTGGCCGCCGGTCCCGATTCGACGGGCGTGTCGTCGGCGTTACCCCAGTCGGACCAGCCCAGGTAGTAGTTGCGGGTCGGGAAGCCGAGATGCTCGAAGACGAACGCGTCGACCGACGCCCGGCCACCACTCTGGCAATGGGTGATGACCGGCTCCCCAGACTTGACCCCAGCCTTGCTCAGGATGGCCTTGAGCGCCAGCTCGTCCAGGAAGCGGCCGTCGGCATCGACGAACTTGGTCCATTCCGCGGGACATGCCCGCGGGATGCGGCCTCCCCGCTTCGACCGCTTCACGGCGCCGGTGTGCTCGGCCTCGGTGCGCGCGTCGATGATCTGGCTCTTGCCCTGCCGGAGCGCGGCCAGGACGTCGCCACGGCCAGCGAGGCGTCCTTTTTGGAAATGGACCGCGTAGCGCCGGGGCTGCACCTTCGCTGGCTCGTATGTCACGGGCCTCTGCTCCTTCTCCCAGAGCGGGAAGCCGCCGTTTACGAGCCCGACGTGGTCGACGCCCAGGTACGAGAGGAGCCACCGCACCCGCGCGGCGTCGAGCTGTCGCTTGGCGTCGTAGATGAGCACGTGAGAATCCGGACCGATCCCCAGGGGCTCGAGCCACGCTTCCCAGGCCGCGCGATCCGCCAGCCCGCCAGGCCGCGCCGCCAGCTTCTCCGCCGCCTTCACGTCGACCCACACCGCGCCCTGAATGTGCCCCATGTCGTAGTCGTCCCGCGGTCGGGCGTCCAGCAAGCGCAGGTTCGGATCAGCCAGGCGATGCTGGAGTTCGTCGAAGCCGACGAGCCGCGCGGCAGACTTCTCCGGCGCGGGGCCCTGAGCAAGCAAGGCGACGGTGACGAGGAAGATCGGTAATCCATTCATCGGGTTCTCTTCTCCGGAAAGCAAGGGATGAAGCGGCCGGCCTTTTTCCAGCCGAGCAAAAATCAGGCGACGCCGGGGCTTGTCCGGGCATTCTCCACCGGCTATTATTGCGTGTCAATATCGAGGACCGAAACCAGTGAACCAGTTGCTGACCAGGCTTTTCTTCGGCGGGTTCGTGCGCTTGCACGTGCTTTACCACGCCGTGAAGGAGCCGATCTTTGGCGTGGAGATGATGGAGGAGCTGGCGCGGCACGGCTACGACGTGAGCGCCGGGACCCTTTATCCGATTCTCCACCAGCTTGAGGATGCCGGTTACCTGACCTCGCACGGCGAGGTTGTCGGCGGCAAGATTCGGAAGTACTACCGGGCCACCCCGGAAGGCGCCAGCGCGCTTCAAGCAGCCAGAGAGAAACTCCGCGAGCTGGTCACCGAGGTCCTGCACGACAAGCCTCCCACTTCCACGATCCGGTCCGAGCCAGCGCCGCGAACAACGTCGAAATCCAGGTCTGACCCTGGAGCAGAGGAGATTGAAGCATGATCATGATGCGGGCTCGTGCGATTCTTGCAGTGCTGGCGCTGGTCGGGGCGGGAGTCGCCAGCGGCTGCGATCATCCTACGCCCGCCGCAACAGCGAGTTCAACACCGACGGCCGAGAGCCTGGCCGCTCGCGTCAAGTCGATGGAGGATCTGATTCCCTCCCAGTCGCACATGATGGCGGACGTAGGCGACCACTTCGCCAACCTCTGGTTCGCCGGCAAGGCGGAGAACTGGCCGCTGGCTGACTTCTACCTGGGGGAGACCCGGAACCACCTGCGTTGGGCGGTCCGGCGCATCCCGATCCGCAAGGACCTGAGGGGGAACGACGTCAACCTCGTCAACATCCTTGACGCCTTCGAGAAGAGCCAGCTCGCCCAGCTCAAAAGGTCGATCGAGAGCAAGGATCGAGCCGCGTTCGAGAGCATCTACAAGGAGACCATGACGGCCTGTTACTCCTGTCATAAGGCCGCCGACAAGCCCTACCTCCGGCCGCATGTGCCGGTCGAGCCACCCTCGAAGATGATCAACTTCGATCCCCAGGCCAAATGGCCGCTGTGACTGGAGATTGACGGGATCAACCGCGTCCGATCTTCTTTGCCGGGCCGTCTCGAAGGGGGACTTCGCTCATGAACCCGATCGTCTTCGCCCTGCGGCGGCCTCTCACCGTGATGGTCCTCGTGGTCGCCGTCGCGCTGGGCGGCATTCTGGCTCTGACCCGGATGTCGATCGATATCTTTCCCAACCTCAACCTGCCCGTGGTCTACGTCTGCCAGCCGTATGGCGGCATGGACCCGGCGCAGATGGAGGGACTGCTCACCAACTATTACGAATATCATTTCCTCTACATCAACGGCATCCACCACGTTGAGAGCCGCAACGTGCAGGGGATGGCCATCATGAAGCTCTTCTTCCACCCCGGTACGAACATGGCCCAGGCGATGGCCGAGACGATCGGCTACGTCACTCGCGCCCGCGCCTTCATGCCGCCGGGGACCGTCTCGCCGTTCGTCACCCGGTTCGACGCCGGCAGCGTCCCGGTGGGCTACCTGGTGCTCTCCAGCGAGACGAAATCGATCGGCGAGATCCAGGACCAGGCGCTATTCAAGGTCCGGCCGATGTTCGCGAGTCTGCCGGGGGTCTCGGCGCCGCCGCCGTTCGGCGGCAACCAGCGGACCGTCGTCGTGAGCGTCGATCCCGACCGGCTCCAGTCGTACCAGATGTCGCCCGACGAGGTGACGGCCGCGCTCTCGGCCGGGAACACGATCAGCCCCTCGGGCACGGTCCGCATCGGCAAGATGATGCCCATCGTGCCCATCAACGCCCTGGCCCGGCGGATCCAGGAGTTGGAGCGAATTCCGATCCGGCCCGGGCAGAATCCGACTGTCTACATCCGCGACGTGGCGACCGTGAAGGACTCCACCGATATCCCCACGGGATATGCGCTCGTCAATGGCCGCCGCGCCGTCTACATCCTCGTGACCAAGCGGGCCGACGCCTCCACTCTCTCGGTCGTGAACAACGTCAAGAAGGCCCTGCCCAGCATGCAGGCCGTCCTGCCCGACGATATCAAAGTCAGCTTCGAGTTCGACCAGTCGCCCACGGTCACGAACGCCGTGAAAAGCCTGGCGACCGAGGGGGCCTTGGGCGCCGTCCTGACCGGCCTCATGGTGTTGCTCTTCCTGCGCGACTGGCGGAGCGTGATCGTCGTCGTGCTCAACATCCCATTTGCCCTCTGCGGCGCGCTTCTGGGTTTGTGGCTCACCGGTCAGACGATCAACCTCATGACCCTGGGCGGTCTGGCTCTGGCCATTGGCATCCTCGTGGACGAGTCGACGGTCGAGGTCGAGAACATCCACCACCAGATGGAGGGCACAAGCTCGGTCGCCCGCGCCGTGCGGCGGGGCAACCAGCAGACGGCGATTCCGAGGCTCCTGGCGATGCTCTGCGTGCTGGCGGTCTTCATCCCCTCGTTCCTCATGCAAGGGGCGGCGCAGGCGCTGTTCGTCCCGCTCTCGCTGGCCGTCGGCTTCGCGATGGTGACCTCGTACCTCCTCTCCAGCACATTCGTGCCGGTTCTCTCGACCTGGCTGCTGCGGCACCATCACCACCGCCCGGGGGTGGGGAAGCACCGGCGCTCGCTGTTCGAACGGGGCCGCGACGCCTATGGCCGGGCCGTCGGTGGCATT
The DNA here is from genome assembly GCA_049966735.1 of Isosphaeraceae bacterium. Taxonomy (GTDB): domain Bacteria; phylum Planctomycetota; class Planctomycetia; order Isosphaerales; family Isosphaeraceae; genus Aquisphaera. The sequence goes on along the minus strand of JBMFUH010000013.1, from coordinate 83 downwards.
GTCCGGTGGCGCTGGATCGTCGTGCCAGCGTACCTGGCGGGCACGGTCGCGGTGATCGTGCTGGTGGGCCGGTCGCTCGGCCT
>JBMFUH010000012.1:0-20277 GCA_049966735.1 Isosphaeraceae bacterium | reverse complement strand
TCTGGTCGTGCTGGCCATCATCGGGATTCTCGTGGGCCTCTTGCTGCCGGCGGTGCAAGCGGCGCGCGAAGCCGGCCGAAAAGCGATTTGCGCATCAAACCTGCACCAGATTGGAACGGCGCTCGCGACGTATGAATCTCAGTGGCAGCGTTTCCCGCCTGACGTCCTCTTCGGACCCCCGGGGAGCCCCCCCCAGGACTACAGCGCTTTCGTGCGGATCTTGCCAATGCTGGAGCAGACGCCACTTTACAACGCGGTGAACATGAGTGTCCCGCTGAATGCGCCCGACCCATTGCCAGGTCCCGGCGACTTAATCAATTCCACGGCGTCCCAGACCAGGCTGGCGGTGCTGCTTTGCCCGTCGGACGCCCAGCAGGAGCCCGTCGCCCCGACGAACTACCGGCTCTGCGAGGGGCGCGGGCCGCACTGGGAGGGCCCGCACCTCTGGGGTGGCGACGCCCAGGGCCCATTTTTCGGTCTGTTCGACAGGAGCGCAGCCGACTTCACGGACGGGCTGTCGAATACCGCGCTGGTGAGCGAGCGGTGCCTGGGTGCCGGCGTGGAGACATACGCCGACTTCTTCCGCGATGTCCTGCCCGGAAACCCGGACGTGCCCCTGAGCGCTGGTCAGCCCTACTCTGGGGTTTGCCAGGCCTCGGCGAGCTGGCCGTTCGCCCTCGTCCATCCCTTCGTTCAGTCGGGCTGGACCTGGTTCGCACGGAGCCTCAACTACACCAGCTACGACCATTGCATGACGCCGAACGCCGTGATCACGGATTGCGGCGACGCCGTGACGGCGCGGAGCTACCACCCCGGGGGCGTCCATCTCCTGGCCGCCGACGGGGGCGTCCGGTTCGTGCGGAACGGGATCGATCCGAGGGTCTGGTGGGCGCTGGCGACCCTGAGCGCCGGGGACGGTCCGGCTCAATATTGAGGGCAGGTGTGAGGACGATGACAGCGCATGTTCCACTTCCCCAGACCGGCGCCGAGCGGATGCCGCCTGTTGGTTCTCGGGGACGACGGCTCCCCTTCGCACTGCTCATCCTGGGCCTGCTGCTCTTCATCGCCCTGGGTCTGGCGCGGTTGGGGTGGTCTTGCCTGCTCGAGCCGGATTCTCCCGACTACGTGTTGATGGCCCGGACGCTGGTGGCGCGCGGCGAGTATCGCGCCCCTTACGATCCCGCAGGCGTCCCGCACGTGTGGCGGCCTCCCGGCCTCAGCATGCTGCTTGCTCCCGCAGCCTTGATCTGGCCCTACAACGTTGTCGCGGCCAAGAGCGTGGTGCTGGCCTGGGGAGTCGCCCTGCTCGGCGCATTTTACCTCGTCTCTCGCAAATGCGGACCAAACAGCTACGTGCTACTGGCTTGCGCTCTGGTCGCGTCCAGCCCGTACACCTTGCTTTGGAGCACCGAAGTCCTGAGCGAAGTTCCCTTCGTGGCCCTGACCCTGGCGGTCATCGCGCTGGTCGGTCACTCGGGGGCGAGCACTGGAAGGTGGATCGCGGCGGCCCTGCTGCTCGCCTTCATCCCGTTGGTCCGCACCATCGGACTCACCATCTGGCTGGGGTGCGTGGCATGGGCTATCTTTCAGCGAGGGCGGCAGGCGTACCTGCGCGTTTCGGCGCTGGCCGCGTCGCTCGTCCCTTTCGGAGTTTGGACGCTGAGGAACGCCGGGTCGGGGGAGGAGAGCTACCTGCCGTTTCTTTGGCACTCCCTCCGGTACACGGACCTCGGAGTGACCCTCCACCAGGGGGCCGGCGCGGGCCTGCTCAACTACAAAATCCTCGTGGGGCTTTTGCTCCCTGGAGCAGCCCCCAGCAGGCCGGCCTACGACATGACGACAGTCTGCCCGTCATGTCTGCCCGTGCAGATCTGGCCCTTCGCCGCCGTGCTGGCCAGCGCCCTGCTCGCCGCGGCAGGCCTTGGGCTCTGGCGCCGGCGACGCGAGGGCGGCGCGCTCGCGGCATCGGTGCTGCTCTTCTACATGCTGCCTCTGGTGCCCTGGTTCTGCCACAGCGAGAGGCTCCTTTGGCCCGCTGTTCCAATAGTCCTGGCCTTTCTGCCGGCCAGGCTCGACCGAGCGGTCAGTCACTTGAAGCAGCGTTCTTTTGCCACAGGCAGGCAAGCGCACGCCGCGGCCCTTACGCTCGGGGCGCTCGTCGTCTGCTGGCAATTGGCGGTCTCCGCGGGCATGGCCTGGACAAACCTTGAGCATCTCCGCGCTCCCGACGCCCCGGTACCGTGCGGCATTCCCGGCTATTTTGCCGACTGGCGAGCGGCCGGGAAATGGCTCAGAGTCCATTCTCAGCCCAACGATCGCGCGATCACCGCTCGCATCGATCTGGCATACTCAGCCCAGCGCTTCATGCGCTGGATGGTAGTCGGTCCCGCGGAGATGCCGGCCAAGGTGCGGAGCTTCGCCGCCCGCTATGTGGTCCTGCACGACGACTTCGACCGCGCATTGCTACCCCAGTGGATGCTGGTCGGCCACCCCGCGTACAGCCCGCGCCTGGTCTACGCCCGCCGCGGGATCGCCATCTTCGAGATCTTGCCGAACCGCACCGGCATCGTGACGCCGCTTGCCCAGAGCCTGGAAGGCGAAATCACCGCTTGCGAGGCGGCGCTCCTCCGCGCCCCCTGGAGGGTTGACTTGAGGTTCGGGCACGCGGCGCTGCTCGAGCAAGCCGGAAACCTTCCCGAAGCGATGGAAGACCTGAGGATCCTGAGACGGTGCGGCCGAGCCGATATCCTCACACTTGACAAGCTCGCCTACTTGAGTCTGCAGACAGACCACCCCGCCGATTCGTTGAGGTTTGTGAACGAGGCCTCAATTCAGCCGGAGTCCGAGAACTTCGCGGACGAGCTCCGTTGGGCCCAATCGCGGGCCCGGTCGCGGCTCTCCGGCCAGACGACTCCGGCAGACCGGGTCCGCGACGCGCGGCGGCTGGCGTCGGACGGCCGCTTCGACGAGGCCAAGACCATCCTTGATGCTCTGGTTGAGGGCAACCTTCGGGATGAGCTGGCCCGCTTCGCCCGCGGCGAATTGCACCAGCGGCTGGGGCAGATCGACATGGCCAGAGCCGACTTTCAGCGAGCCGCCGAGCTGAGCCACCCGGAAGCCCAAGCGAAGCTTCGCATTCTCGCGTACGGCAGGGCCCTGGAGAGACCTGACGCCGTCGCCCAGGCGGGGCACGCCGGAGACTGCGATGCAGACCCACTCGATCCCCGGTCCTACGTGGAATACGCTGAAATGCTCCGGCGGGATGAGACCCCGGGCAAGGCGCTGGACGTCCTTGAAAAAGCCGTGGCGCGGTTCGGGGACAAGCCCTCGCTCCTCATTCCGCTGGGCGGTCTTTACCTCGATTATGGAATGGTGGAGGATGCTGATTCAGTCTACAGGCGAGTGCTTCGCGTCGACCCGCGGAACATCGACGCCTCCATCGGTCTGGAGCGCGTTTCCTCACTGATGGCTCCGCCCGATTTCCCATAGAGGGGCTGTTGAGTGCCTGTTCCGGGGTGCGGGACAGCCGGCGCGCGAATTCATGTGGTTCAGCCATCGCCCCCGCGCAGGGCTTCCTCGATCGAAGGCCTTTCAAGGTTCGGGAGCAGCGAGTCAAGCAGCTCGGTGCAAAGCGAGAGGTCGGCCGGGCGGGGCTCCGTGAAGACCACGTCGGCTCTTCTGTTGGCCCGGACCAGGCTTGCGTCGAGCCCGAGCGCCCTGGCCGCGCGCTGCATTAGCTGAAAGCGGGAGAGCCGCTCACGACCGCCCACGTGGACGATCCCCCGCACGTCGGTCTCGGCCAGGCGGATCAAGGCCCTGGCCGCGGTGGCATAATCCAGAGGTGTACGAAACTCATCCTCGAAGAATGTCTGAGTTTTGCCTTCCTCGAGCGAGGCGATGGCGCGGTCGAAGAACGAGCCGCGGCCGATCCGTGAGGGACCGTAGAGCAGGCTGATGCGAGCGACCAGGCCATGGGGCACTCCGAGAACGACTGTCTCGGCGGCCGCTTTGGTGCGGCCATACTCCAGCACAGGGCGAGGTAGATCCTGCTCTCGATACCAGCCTCGTTCACCATCAAAGACCATGTCGGTCGAGGTGAAGATCAGCCGCCGACCGTGCGATCGGCACCACTCTGCCAGCCTGGCGGTCCCCTCGACGTTCACGCCCCATCCTTTCTCGGGATTCTGGCGGACGGCATACGGCGCGCTCACGGCCGCGGCGTGAAGAATGACTTCGGGATCGGCGTCGACGAGGGCTGCGCTCACCGCCGCTGGCTCGGTCAGGTTGACCGGACGGAGGTGCAGTCCAAAGGACTTTGATCGGGGCTTTCCGCTCCAGGGGATGACCACATGAGCGCCTGACTTGGTCAGTTCGTTGAGCAGATAACAACCAAGCTGTCCGCTCGCTCCCGTCACGACAATCCGCATGATTGGCAGGTTCCTCAACACGTCAGCGGCGAACCAAAAAAGTCTCGCAAGACTGTTTCCTCTCCTGCCGATCATAGGCCAACAGAGCTTCCGGGGAAACAACCGATCGCGCACATTTCCTTTCATGTGTCGGCAACGTGGGAGCGGCTGCGATGGACATTCGCGACGTGTCTTTGGACGACCTGGTTCTTGATCCGAACCTCAACCTGAGAGACCGGCTCGACGACTTCACGGTCGAACGCTATGCGGATTCGTGGGAGCGGCTGCCGCCGATCACGGTCTACGAGATCGACGACAAGTGGCTGGTCGCCGACGGCTTTCATCGCCACGCCGCGGCCGTGATGCTGGGCAAGCGGACCATACCGGCCGAGATCCGCGTCGGCACGTTCACGGATGCCCTCGATTTCGTCTCCAGCGTCAACCTGTTCCACGGCCTGCCGCTCACGCGCTCAGAACGGCGCAGGGCTGTCGAGGTCAAGCTCAAGCTGCATCACGACTGGTCCGATCGGCGGATGGCCGAAGAGCTGGGCGTCAGCCGTGAGCTCGTGTCCAAGATCCGTCGTCAGCTTATCGAAGGCCATCAGATTCCCAACAATCCGGGACGTGTGGGGTCCGACGGCAAGCTCTACACCTCGGCGGGCATTCCCCGCGAGCAGCCCGAACGCCCCAGGACAAAGCCGGAGGACGCGGAAGACGAGACCGAACGCGGACGCAGAGGCATGAGCGCGGCGGCTCCCCCGTGGGACGCAACTGCGGCCCGGCCCAAGGCTGCTCCGCCCGAGGAAGTTCATTACCCGGCCGCGACCGAGTACCAGCCGGTCATGCCCGAGGGACCCATCGACGTCTCGGCTCCGTCCATCGACGAGCTGCTCGAGCTCATGTCGCGCCAGATCAAGCAGGTGACTACCTGGACGCTGGCTGAGGGTTTCCTGGACAGCTACCGCTCGGCAAGCCCCAACGCCCGGGGATTGTTCCACGCCGCGGTGATCAAGCTCGCCGCCCGCGCGGACCAGCTCCGACGAAGCTGACTGCGGCAAGCCACCACAGGAGCAAGCGTAGCATAGCTCCCAGTTTTCGCTCCTGCTCGCGTGCTTGTCACGCCCCGAAGCGACGAGCCAACAAGTCGGTGCCCCTTCCCCCTCATCAACCGCGGAACCCACTGATGAAGACCGATGTTGCCGTTCGTCAACAAATCCGGCGATGTTCACAAAAAAATCAATCGAGATTCGAGCCTTTGCCGCTTTCGCCTTAACTGGTGTTATTTGATTGGGTTGTGTCACGACAGCCAGAAGCCTTCCCCAGCCGCACCGGGATTTTCCGGAGCGAGTCGATGCGTTAGGGCTTGAATTGGTGGCGGGACGATTCTATGAATGTGTCGTTGTAGTGAGGCTGTCGATTCCAGAAATGACGCGCTGGCGCCGGGGACGACGCCAGCGCGTCGATTTCGCCGGGCCGTCGCGGCGACTGACGCCGCGCCAGGCAGCCTCAGAGCCGAAGCGACCAAATTGACCCGGGCAGAGCACCGTGAGCTCTGGCCCCGGGTCGCCGTTCGCGCCGCGCCCGCGTGACCTCTTCATCCCAGGACCGCATCATCAGCCGCACACCTCCACACACACACAATCTGGTTGAGCGTGGCACAAAGGGCCGCCCGCGCTCGCGCCGTCGTCCCTTGAGCCTCAACCTGGAGGTCCTGGAGACACGACAACTGCTCAGTCACGGCGGCGGGCCGCTGGCCGCTCTCCAGACGATTGAACGGCTCGATGTCCACGCGCAAGGCGAGTGCGCTCACCAACTCGACCACATGATCCAGGTCTGGGCGGGAAGGCATGAGCGCCTTCTCGATCGCCTCTGGACGCGCCATCCCCGCTGGGCTATCACAGTTGTGCCGTCTCAAATTAGAGACGACAGCAAACGCGGCGCGGCCACGACGCCTCCGCGTCCCACCGAAATGTCGCCCCTCGACTCCGGCGCGCCCCCCGCGCCGACGGGCCTGACGGCCACGGCCGTGTCGGCCGCACAGATCAACCTGAGCTGGACGAATCAAGCATCAAACATCTATTACACGTACGTCGCCCAGTCCACGGACGACGTGAACTGGACCCAGATCGCGTGGATTTATGGCGCCGCCACGTCGTACACGGCGACCGGGCCGTATAGCGGCTCGACCACCTACTACTTCCGCGCCTGGACCTATTCCTCCGACGGCTACTCCCCGTACTCGACGGTCGCGACGGTGACGACGCCGGGCTGGCCGAACCAGCCGACGCTGAGTTCCGCGACGGCAGCCTCGGACACCTCAGTCACCTTGACATGGACGGACGCGGCGGGGGAAACCGGCTTCCGCATCGAGCGACAGGGCAGCGGGACATGGGCGACGGCCGGCACCGTCGGAACCGGCGTGACAACGTTCACCGACACCGGGCTTACCGAGGCGACTTCGTACTCCTACCGTGTCTTCGCCACGAATTCCGCGGGAGACTCCGCCCCGAGCACTACCCGCACTGCCGCCACGATGCCCTCCGCACCGACTGGTCTGGGGCTGGCCGCCGTCTCTGGCGGCCAGATCAACCTGGCGTGGACCGATCATTCGGCGGCAGCGTCATACTACTACGTGGAGCAGTCGCCCAACGGGACCTCCCGGGACGCAGATCGCCTCGCTTTACGGCACATCGACGAACAGCTACACGGTGACCGGACCGTTCAACGGTTCGACCACCTATTATTTCCGGGTCCATGCCTACGCGTACACTGGCGGCAACTCGGCCTATGCAACAGCGTCGGTGACGACGCCGGCCTTCCCGAACCAGCCGTCGCTCACATCCGCCTCGGCGCAATCCGACACGTCGGTGTCGCTCTCATGGACCGACGCGGCGGGCGAGACTGGCTTCCTCGTCGAGCGGAGCACGAGCAATGGCACGACCTGGACGACGGCCGCGAGCGTGGGAACGGGCGTCACCTCGCTCACCGACACGAGGCTTGCGGAGTCGACGTCGTACACCTACCGCGTGAGCGCCACGAACTCCGCCAGCTCTTCCGCCCCCAGCGCGACCCGGAGCGTCGCCACGCAGCCGTCAGCGCCCAGCGGACTGGCGGCAACCGCCGTTTCGGCCACACAGATCAACCTTGTCTGGACTGACCACTCGACGGCCGCTTCCACCTACTACGTAGAGCGATCGACCGACGGGGTGAACTGGACGCAGGTCGGCACGGTGTATGGCACGACAGCCGCCAGCTACACGGCCACCGGGCCGTTCAAGGGGTCGACGACATACGACTTCCGCGTCCGGGACTACAGCTACACCGGCGGCTACTCCGCCTACGCGCCGTTGGCATCGACCACCACACCGGCATTTCCGAATCAGCCGACGATCAGCTCGGCCGTGGCGCAGTCGGATACCTCGGTGCTTCTCTCGTGGGCCGACGTGGCGGGCGAGACCGGTTTCCGCATCGAGCGGCAGGTCAGCGGGATCTGGACATCCGTGGGCACTGTCGGTGCGGGTGTGACGACGTTCACGGATACTGGCTTGCACGAGGCGACGTCCTATAACTACCGCGTCTTCGCGACGAATTCGCTCGGCGACTCGGCCCCCAGCGCGACGGCGTATGCGACGACCCTCCCCGCGGCCCCGACGGGCCTTGTGGCTACAGCCGTGGCGTGGAACCAGATCAACCTATCGTGGACCGACCATTCGTCGGCGGCGTATTACTATTACGTCGACCAGTCGGCAGACGGGGCGAACTGGACTCGGATTGGTTCCATCTACGGGACGACGGCAAACAGTTACACGGCGACCGGCCCGTTCAACGGCCCGACGCCGTATTACTGCCGGGTCCAGGCAAGTGCCGGCAGCTCTTCGACCTTCGCGACGACGTCCGTGACGACCGCCTTCCCCGCCACCCCGACGCTCAGCACAGCAACGGCGTTGTCGGATACGTCGATCGCCCTGAGCTGGTCGGACGTGGCGGGCGAAACTGGTTTCCGCATTGAGCGCCAGATCAGTGGAACGTGGACCTCAGTTGGCACGGTGGGCGCCGGGGTAACGTCTTACACAGATACCGGCTTGACCGAGGCGACTTCGTACGCCTATCGCCTCTTCGCCACCAACTCGATTGGCGACTCGGCCCCGAGCGGTTCGCAGAGCGCGACGACCCTTCCCGCCGCGCCGTCGGGCCTGATGGCCAGCGCGGTGGCATGGAACCAGATCAACCTCTCATGGACCGACCATTCCTCGCTTGCCTCGTACTACTACGTCGAGCAATCACCCGACGGCTCGACCTGGACGCAGATCGCGATGCTCTACGGCTCGACCGTGACCAGCTACTCCGTGACGGGACCATTCGACGCCGCGACGACCTACTACTTCCGCGTCTGTGCCTACGCATACACGGGCGGCTACTCCACGTACGCGACGACTTCGGTGACGACGGCCTTCCCCGCCACCCCGACCATCAATTCGGCCATCGCGCAGTCGGATACGTCGATCGCCCTGACCTGGTCCGACGTGCCCAACGAGACCGGCTTCCGCGTGGAGCGGAGCGCCGACAACGGCACGACGTGGGCCACTGCCGGCGCTATCGGTACGGGCGTGACAAGTTTCACAGACACCGGTCTGACCGAATGCACGTCCTACACTTACCGCGTCTTCGCAACGAACTCGTTTGGCGACTCGGCCCCTAGCGCCACGGCGTCCGCGACAACCCTCCCCGCGGCACCGACCGGGCTCACACTCACGGCGGTCTCGGCCAGCGAGATCGACCTGTCGTGGACAGACCAATCGACGGGCGCCACCGGCTACAGCGTTGAGCAGTCGACAGATGGCGTCAACTGGACCGTCGTCGGCTCGCTCTCGAGCACGGCGAGCAGCTACACGGCCACGGGGCCGTTCAGCCCTTCGACGACCTACTACTTCGCCGTTTACGCATCAGGTGCTGGCGGGGATTCTAGAGCGTTTTTCGGGTCGATAGCTCACCGTAGTCCCGGCGCGCCGGGAGACGGCCGGAGCATTTGGTCCGCACAGCGGACCCTACGATATTTGATCAGTGCGCAAGCCGACTGTAAACCGCTCTAGCCGGGATTCCGCCTCGGTGACAACCCCGGCCTGGCCGAGCGCTCCGACCAACCCGGCCGTCCATGCCGTGTCGGCGACGGAGAACGACCTCTCATGGGGGGCCTCTCCGGGGGCGACCAGCTACGAGATCCAGCGGAGTCTGGTCAGTCCCGTCGCCTGGACAACCATCGCGACGGTCGGTGGCGACCAGTCGTCCTATTCCGACACCAGCGCACTCCAGGGGGAATCGTACGAATACAGAGTCGTGGCAAGCAACGCCGCCGGCAGCTCCGCGGGCAGCGCGCTGGCCTACCCGCACTCGAACGAATCGTGGCGACCCAATTCCGGGTTCGCATCGAATGAGCTGGAGGGCGGGTACGGCAACGGTTCTTGTTCTCAGGCCAATCTGGGCTTCTCGATCGAATTTGGAGGCCAGAGCTACAGTCAGTGCTACGTCTACACTGGGGGGTTCGTCGCCTTTGGAGACGGGGCAAGCACGGTCAACCCATACACCGTGGAACCTGAGTTCTGCCCGGTGCCGATCATCGGTCCGTTCATCAACGGTATCATGAGCACGGTTGTCGCCGGCACCGTGACCTACGGGACCGACATCATCGACGGGCATCCGTCCTTTGGCGTCAACTGGAACGGCGTCGGCGCCAATGGTGCCGATGAAACGGGCCCGACGGACAGCTTCCAGCTCGTACTCATCGACCGCTCCAACATTGCGCCAGGAGCGTTTCAGATCGAGTTCAACTTCGATCGGATCGAGTGGGACAACGGGGCGGTAGGAAACTATGACGTCTCTGGCTTCTGGGACGGCACGGGGGCGGGAGGTACGTGTTGGAGAATCAATGGTTCAGGCGACCTGGGGGCTTTCCTCGACTCCAACCCCCAGACGGGCCTGGCGTGCAACAGCTTCGGATCAGACGTCACGGGCCGTTACGACTTCCCGGTGATCGGTGTAGATTCAGGGGTCGTGGTGGATGCCACGCCGAATGAGCCCTACAGCGGCCCCGTTGCCGGGTTCGACGACCCGGCCTGCCCCGACGGCAGCGGTGATTACACCGCGACGGTCGACTGGGGCGACGGATCGACCTCGCCCGGCATCGTCTCGTGGGACGGCGACATGTACGAGGTCGACGGCGATCACACCTACACAGGGGCTGGCTCTTACCCGCTCCAAATCACCGTCACGCCGGTTGCTGGCGGCTCGAACCAGATACTGGAAGGAACGGCGGCCGTGTCGACTTCGGAGTTCACCCTGTCAGACCCAGGACCATGGACCTACAACGAAGGCGACGCCACTTTCATCAAGGTCTCCTACTCGGGCGGTGACGGCTACCCCGTGGTGTTTGACGCCAGTGGTCTACCCGCGGGTCTGTCCATCGACCCCGAGATAGGGGTGATCAGCGGCACCATCGCTCCCGGCGCGTCCGCCGGCAGCCCCTACAACGTCACGGTCACGGCCTACGATAACACGAATGCGGCCAGCACGACGTTCGCGTTGACGGTGGGGCTTCCCCAGGGAGGGCCGCAGGTGATCATCTGCAGCGCGGACATGGCGCTCTCCGTGGCGAGTGACACCACCCAGCCGCCCTGGTCCTGGGAGGAAGGCGCCCTTCTTAATCCGGGCTACTGGGTGAACCAATTGGACCTGCAGGCCGGGACATTCATCATAAGGCGAAACTCCGGCCTGGGCGCCCCCCTTACCGTATACTTCCAGCTCGATGGCTATAACTTCGAGCATAATGGCTACACGTACAGCCTCGACGATTACACAGCGACATTCGGCCCGGGAGGCGGCTACGTGGACGATAGCACTGGCCAGGGGTATGTGGTCATTCCCGCCGGCGAGGCAGACGCCACCGTGACAGTAGAGTGGAGCTCAGGGCAGGATCCCGGGACCGATGGGGTAGTGCATATGTCGCTCCTGAACGCCGAAACCGGAAACCAATTTGGCGGTCCCGTCGAGTATTACCCCTCTCCCGGCATTAACCCGAGCTGGTCCTGGTCGAGTGCCACGATCCCGACGAAGCCCGGCCCGTATACCGTGAAAGGGAAGATCACCTACGGCGCGAACATACCAGTACGGTTCGCCCTCGTCAGGGTCTACGAAACCAGCGGCTCGATGTCGAGGGAGTTGGGGCAAACCTACACCAAGGATAACGGCACATACTCCGTGAACATTCCGTCCGATTTTCACGACGGTTCTTCCTTGACGGTGGTCGTATCCGCCTTTTCCAGCGACCCGACCCAGAATATGCAGGGAGTTGAGGTCGCGTCCTCCCGCGGCGTCTGGTCGTACACCCTGACCAGCAACACACTGCCGACGCTTGGCAACCCCGTCGACCTTTCAGTCTGCATGACCAACTCCACCACGAACCGGAGGGCATTCTGGGTCTATGACGCCGCAGTCACGGCGGGGCAACTTCAGGCGACCATGGCACCATACTCCACGACCAAGCCGACCATGATCGACTTCCCGTCAGGCTTGTCCGCCTGATGGTGCAATTGGTTGAACCCGACATCGCTCACATTGTTCAGCAGCCCGCACATTCTGGACAAGAACTACGACAACGTCGCTGTGGTCATGCACGAATTCGGGCACACGGTGGCGCAGACGGCCGGATTCTTCCCGGGTGAGATTCTTCCCTGGTACGCCAAGCACGTTCTGTACGACCTGAGGTACTATTACACCGGCGGCCGTTCCGACATTCCCCTCGAGAAACTCGCATTCTCGGAGGGATGGGCGGACTTCTACAGCGCGGCGGCTCAGGCATTGGCCGGCGCGCCGAACCCCGGCTACGGCGTCTACTTGGCTGCGGCCGACCAACCGCGGGGCGAGATGGACGAGATCGGCGTCATGCAACTGCTCTGGGACCTGAGTGAGCCGGCGGGCAACACGACGCTTAGCTACGGGGGTCTGACCGGTGTGCAGGCACTCTACAAGCTCATCGCGGATGACAAGATTGAAAGGATCGAAGACCTGTGGACCGCGCTCACAGCGCTGGCGACCCCGCAACAGCAGGCCGCGTACGGGGCCCTCTTCGCGTCGCACGGCATGGCGCCTATGCAGTTGAACATGGGAGTGGGAACCGACACGAATAACTACTGGGGTGCTGGTGACCCGCTCCCCGTCTTCCGGTGGACGATTCCGTCGGGCTACGACTCCACCCAGCAGCCGGGAGTCTTGCAGTCACTGAACCAATTCCAGGTCCTCGTTTTCGACGTTGACCCGACGACCGGGGCGTGGACGCAATCCGGCGGTAGCGTCATCCTGTCTCCTGGCAACGCTCAGCTCCAAATCAACGGCAGTGCGGCGTCCTGGGCTCCCGATGATTCAGAGTGGCAACAGATCATATCAACGGGGTGCGATACCAAGGCCTTCGTCGTCCTGGGAAGCTACGTCAACACGTGGATCGGATTCGGCGGCACTCAGGAAAAGGAAACATCGGTATCCTTCTGGAGCGGTCTGTGCAAATTCACGGTCGACCCGTCCCCGGCGTGAGTCACGCCTCGAACCGGCGGCCGATCGTTCGGTAGACTATGTTGAGTGACAGGGGGTGAGCTTATGGTCGGAGGAAACGCCAAGTCTTGTCAGGGTAGGCCGGGGTGCCTGGGCTGGCCGTGGGTCCTCGGTTGTGTGATATTTCTGGCATGGCTTGCCGCCGTGATCGTGCCCCATGGCCGCTCGTCCTATGTGGCGCAAATGGCGGTGGACCGATTGAACGAGGAGGCCCACCGGCTCGGCGGCCGGGCTTGGATCCCTCCCGAGACCGGCGACTGGTGGCACGATAGTTACGAGGCTGGCCTCGAGCTTAACGGCTCCCGGACCGACGACGCTCAGTTTGCGACCCTTGTCCGGCTGCCTGGCTTCAGGTACGTGACATGGGTCAACCTGGCGGACGCGCGCATCACGGACCGTACCTTGGAACTGCTTGCCAATAGGCAACCGCTTGCCGTGCTTGATGTCTCAGGAACCAAGGTCACGGACGAGGGGCTCAAGTCGATCGCCCGCATGCGCTCGCTGGGCGAGTTCAGGGCGCGCGGCACCGCTATCTCCGACGCCGGGTTGGAAATACTGGCCGCGCATGCTGAGTCGCTTCGAATGGGATCGATATCTCTGGATAACACAAGGGGCACCGACAAGGGCGCGGAGACGCTTCGCATGGCCTTCCCTCAGATGCAAATCCACTACGGTCGGGGAAAGACCCTGCCTCCCCCGCCGCCCGGCCCCCCTGGACTGGGCCTGTCGCCCAACAGGCCACAGGGACCGGGTCGGAATGAGTTAACGGAGTTGAACCGGTTGTCAGAGGAGGCTCGCCGTCTCCAGGGCTCGGCGGGCGTCGCCACGCTGGCGGGGACGATCGAGGTTAACCTCAGGGGCACCCGAACGGACGACGAGCAATTTGCCAAGCTCGTTCACATGCCGGGATTCAGGCAAGTCGCGTTTGTCCTGCTGGCCGGCACGCGCATCACGGATCGGAGCCTCAAGCTGCTTGAGGGCAACCGAACCGTGAGCACGCTCGACATCTCGCGGACCAAGATCACCGACGACGCCTTGAGGTCGATCACGACGATGCCCGGCCTCCAGGTGCTCAACCTGAGCGGCACGGGAGTCTCCGACGCCGGCCTGCAAGCACTGATCGACCACGCGGCAACGCTCCGTCCGCGAACCGTGAATCTCGGTGATACGAAGGTCACGGACAAGGGCGTGGAGAGACTGCGCAAGGCTTTCCCCGGGACGCAGATCGATCCCGGACAAAAAGGCAACCGCTCGCCCAAGCCGTGATCGTCCGGGGATGGAAAACGGGACAGGTCCGATAATGGAAACTCCCCATTTTGACAATACCGGAGCCGTCCCGCTCTCTTCCTCAGTGCGCTGCGCCTCAGACCAGCTCGCGGAGCACCCGGTCGGCAAGAAAGCGGCCCTCGCGCGTGAATCGAACGCGCTGGCCATCGTCTTCGAGCAGCCCAAGGGTGACAAACCGCGCGATCTCACGACCGAGCAATTGATCCAGGTTGAAACCGGTACGCACCGCGAAGTCGTTGCGGTCGATTCCCATCCTGGTGCGCCGGAGGTTGAGCATGGCCGTCTCGCGGGCTCGGGCCTCGGGCTCAAGCTGCTCGGTGGGGCCGGTTGCCGACTCGCCATTCTCGATTCTCCGCAAGTACGCGGCCAGGTCTCGGGTGTTCACCGATCGCACGCCCTCGACGTACCGCGCAGCGCCCAGGCCAAAACCGAAGTAGGCGTCGTTGGCCCAGTAAACCAGGTTGTGCCGCGACTCGTGTCCGGGGCGAGCATAGTTGGAAATCTCGTACATGAAGAGACCCGCGGCTTCGAGCCGGTCAATCACCGTCTCATACATGGCGCGCTCGAGGTCCTCATCGACGGCGATGACCTGACCAGCCTGCCACTGCTTCCAGAGACCTGTCCCCTTCTCGTAGACCAGGCCGTAGCAAGAAAGGTGAGACGGCCCAAGCGCCAGGGCTGTGTCGAGGTCGGCCTCGCAATCGGCCAGGGTCGATCCCGGGATGCCAAAGATCAAGTCGAGCGACCAGCGGTCAATCCGGGGACGGATCAGCTCGACCGCCCGCGCCACCTGGTCGGGTTCATGGTTCCGCTCGAGGACGGCCAGCAGACGCTTTTGAAAGGACTGCGCCCCCAGGCTGAGCCGGTTCACCCCCGCTGCCGCGAGGACGGCCACCTTCTGCTCGTCCAGCGTTCCAGGATTGGCCTCGACGGTCCATTCGCCGCCGGGGAGAAGCTTGAACCATCGGCGGATAATCGTGGTCAGCCGATCGATCTGGGCCGCGTCAAGCCGGGTAGGCGTACCTCCGCCCACGAAGATCGTTTCGACCTCCTGGGGCTCTATGAGGGCGGCCGCGATCTCCTGTTCGAGAGCCAGGAGGTAGCGATCGGCCAGATCGTCGACCCCCGCCAGGGAGGCGAAGTCGCAGTAGCCGCATTTGTGGGCGCAGAAGGGAACGTGCAGGTACACGGCCCACGGCCAGATCCAGCTCGGCGCGGTCAAAGCGGGCTCAGCCAGGCGCGCGACACCTGTCGCCCGGCCCGCTGTGATGCCGGCGGCCCCGGCGATATCTCGACGGGTGGCGTGATCAGTACTCGTCGCCGTAGCCGCCTCCGCCACCGCCACCACGGTAACCACCGCCGCCTCCCCCGCCGCCACGGTAGCCACCGCCGCCTCCCCCGCCTCCGGAAGTTCGCGGACGGGCCTCATTCACCGTGAGCCTGCGACCGTCGTGATCACGCCCGTCGAGCGCTTCAATCGCGGCCTGGGCCTCGTCGTCATTGGCCATCTCGACGAAGCCGAATCCGCGACTGCGTCCTGTGTCGCGATCGCTCAAAACCTGAGCTGAGCTCACTGCCCCGAACTGCTCGAACAACTCAGTGAGCTGCTCGGAAGTGACCGTGTACTTGAGGTTTCCGACGTAAAGCCTCTTCGCCATCGCAATCGCCCGCAACAGGCTCTCCACCGACCGCTGCAAGATGCCCAGACCGAAGGTCGTTCCCTGTCAACCAAGGCCGGATGACCGGGCCGACGGAAACAAGTCCTCACCAGGCACTCCGCGGGGCCGTCGTCAGGACAAGCCTCCGCGGGTCTGATTTGAACCGATTCGCACTATATACTCTTCCCGCGCTGTCTTCAACGAAAAAATGAATTCATCCGAGATCCACGGTTCGGTCTTCAGCTTGGGGGCCAGCCTCTTCTGTCCGAGGGGCCCGCGCGGCTATGCTACAATGCGGCAACCTGAACCCTTAATGGAACGGCTTCTTACATGATTACCACTAAGCATTCTGGATTGATCGGAGTGGCGGCGCTTTCCTGGGCGCTGGGCGTCGCCGGAACACAGCAATTCGCCAGGGCCGAAGGCTGGCGGCTGGTTGTTCAAGATCCGCTGCCAACGAAGGTGGAGTCGCCGATCGTGGTCGAGGTCCCTGCCACGATCCCTGTCGGGGACTACGAGGCGAGTACAACGGGGCGATCCCGGCCGATCGCCGTGCAGGTCTTCGATGATCTGGGCAAGCGCTGGCTCTGCATGGTGCCGCCGCCCGGCGCGAACGAGGGCCCCTACAATTTGCGGGCGATTCCAGCGAGCGGGAATGACCCGACTCACGGGTTTTCTCTCGAGCCAAAGGGTGCGAGGATCGTGATTCGACTCAACCATGATCGGGTCACGGAATACCGCACCGATCAAGGGGCCAAGCCCTTCCTCTTTCCCTTGATCGGCCCAACAGGCGCCTCGTACACCAGGACTTTTCCCATGGCGAGGATCGCTGGCGAAGATCACGATCACCCACACCAGCGGTCGTTCTGGTTCACTCACGGAAAGGTGAATGGTGTGGACTTCTGGTCCGAGGAAAAAGGGCACGGGACCATCAAAGAGACCTCCCGCCAGACCATGGTCTCAGGCCCTCTCCTGGCGCGCTTGCGCACAACGGATGACTGGATCGCCCCCGATGGAAAGAAGGTCTGCTCGGATGATCGCGTGCTCACGTTCACGCATAGCGAATCCGCGCGGATTGTCGATTTCGAGATCACCATCAAGGCCGACCACGGGCCGGTCGTTTTCGGTGACACCAAGGAGGGGATGTTCGGCCTGCGTATCGCCTCGAGCATGGACGTCAACAGGAAGAAGGGGGGCAAGATCACCAACGCTGAGGGGCTCACCGACGAGCGAGCCTGGGGCAAGGCGTCTCCCTGGGTCGACTACACCGGCCCCGTGGCAGGGAAGACCGTGGGGATTGCGATCCTCAACCATCCCCGGAGTTTCCGGTACCCGACGACCTGGCACGTGCGGACCTACGGGCTCTTCGCGGCCAACCCGTTTGGCTGGCACGATTTTGGGCTGGGCAAGTCTGGCGAGTACACACTGGGAGCGGGAGAGAGTCTCTGGTTCGGCTACCGGGTCATCCTGCATACGGGGGAGACCACGTCGGCGCGAATCCCCGAGGCCTTCGCGAATTATTCCCAGCCGGTGAAAATCGAGATCAAGAAGAACTGACCTCCGGATCGTTTGATCGAGGCCGGGGCATTTGGTCCACACAGCGGACCCTACGATACTACTGTAAGCCGCGGGTGATCATCCGGCTGGGGGTTGCAATTCCCCCAAGACGGGCGTCATGCGGCTCGATGGGAAGGTGTGGCACGATCTGGCAATCGAACGCGAGGGCCCAGCATGGGGTCTGGGCCCGCATCAAGGGCAGCAACCGATCGTAATGGCCTCCGCCACGCCCCAGGCGGTAGCACTGCAAGTCGAAGGCCAGTCCGGGAATAAGCGCCCAGTCCACCTCGAGCGGTTCCACCTCGGTGCAGCCTCGGCGAGGCTCGGGAATTCCCAGGATGCCTGGTTCCAGATCGTGGGCCAGCGACTGGATTTCGCAGAGTCCGAGCCGGTGCTCGGCGCGGTCGACGCGAGGACAGAGCACGCGCTTGCCGGTCCCCTTGGCCTCGAGCATGAGGGGGCGGGTGTCAAGCTCCTCGGCAAAGGCCTTGACGTAGAAGAGCACCGTCTGGGCCTCCGGATAGCCCGGCAGGGTTGCCAGGGATTGCAGAAGCTGGGCTTCCTGCAGCGAGCGCCGGGCTGGCTCGAGCGCCAGGATCGCCGCGATGGTCGAACGCCGAAGTGCTCGCTTGGCTTGCTTTTTTTGCTGGTCCCGTTGCATGGAACCGCTCGGGAACGACTGGAGTATTCGACGTGATCGGAAAAGAATAGCCCGTGTCAGCCCCGGCGCGCCGGGATTGCCACGGGCCGTTCACCTCCACCGCAATGCCGTCAGAAGCGCTTTTGAGAACCCGCAGTTCAGGTGGGAGCCACAGACCTACGTGCAGCCAAAGCGTCAAGAGGCCGATATTGGCTCCCTACGGGTTATATGTTGGTTCGCCAAAAGGACCGCTCCTCGTCGAACATGGCAGAGGTTTCGCTCGGCCGAAACCGAACGTCATTATCATAGCTCGCTTCCCTGGGTCGTGCAAGGTCACGATATCGAACGCAACACGCAATTCCGGAGCGCCCGAAAACCCCGCGCCGGCCCGCGCGGCAATCTCCTGGACTTCGTCATCAATTACCAGATCGGTATTCCGATCGCGACCGGCAAGGCTTGTCCCAAAGCGCGAGCAATCAGGTTTTCTGTCTCGCTTCGATGGTCTTCTTTTGGAGTATCTTGAGCTGGTCCCGGATGCGAGCGGCCTCCTCGTAGTCTTCGAGGGAGATCGCCAGCTCAAGCTGATGCTCGAGTCGCTCGATCGGGCCGGCGGGCCGCTCGTTTTCCACCTCGCGCCGCCAGCGAATCAGGAAGCCCAGCTCGGCGCATTCGGACTCGTTGTCTTCCTGCTGGTATTCCCGGAGGAACTGGCGAATCCGGCCGATTCCGTCGTCAATCTCCGAGAGCGCCAGCGTGAAGTCGGCGTCAGTCAGAGCCTGAAGGGCCCGCGCCCGCGCCCTCATCATGATGACGTAGGGGCGGTATCGGTCGAACTCGAGCTTGTCGCGCTGGCGGCTGGCGTGCTTGGTCACGAACGCGAAGAGGCGGAGATTGCGCTCGGTGTCGCGGGCCACGAGATCGTATTTCTGGAGGTGAAATGCGGAAAGATATCGATGATAGTACTGAAGACCTTCACGCATCAGTTGATTGCAGGCGGCAGGGTCGAGTGCGTACTCCTTGCCCGCATCAGCCGCCAGCCGGGCTTTCGACTCGTGATAATCCAAGAGCGACTCGTGACCATGCGGCCGGTCGCCATCGGGCCGGCCGGAGAGCTCCATCTGCAACAGGCCGAGGTCGATTCGCATCTGGATCTTCTCCGAACCATCCAGGCCGGTGATCGTGCGCACCTGAAGCTCGTCTGGATTGAACTCCCAGCCGGCGATGATCGCTGTGATGTCATGATTCATGAGTAATCCCTCATCACCCCGGGAAGCCGGCGGTCCCGAGGTCTCGGGGCGGATGCTGGCCGCCGCGCCACCTGACCTGGTTCCAGTTTACGGCCAACCGGAAACCCTCGCAACACGGCGCGCGAGGAAGCCGCGTGAAGATCCACCGTCGGGCGGTTCACGCGGCGCCTTCTGTCTGGGCCGGGCTCGGGACAGCCGGGGGCGGCTGTCCCACACTTTCCCTTTTGTGAGGAGTGATTCAGAACGTTGGACGTCTAGAGATCATTATTGTCGTGGATCATCGGCTCCAGCTCTTTGGTGTTGCGCTCCACGGCCAGGACGACCGTTCGCTCTTCGATGCCGTCGGCACTGGAGGCGACCGCGGGAATGATCTGCCGCGAGTCAGGCAGGCTGAAACGGACGGTGAATGTGCCATCGGAACGCAGGGCCACCGGCTCTCCCTGAAGTGTCACTCGGGCGTTCGGCTCGGTGGTCCCATAAACGATCAACTCGGCGTCGATCTCGAAATGGAAGCGGCGACTCAGACTGGGGAGGCCGCCGACCGAAAGATTCTGCATCGACACGCTCGACAGCGGACGCCGCAGCCGCTCCTCGAAGAGGTCTCGCAGATCGAGCGCGGAATTGGCGCGCGGGGAACCGACCGTCGAGGGGTTGGAGATGCGATCGAACTGCTGCTGGACGTCATTCCAGTTTTCTTCCAGCGCGTCGGAAACTCCGGCCTTGGGGGTCGAGACGATGTTTGACCGGGCAAGCACATAGAACTTGCCGCGGCGGGAAAGGTAGCCGATGTCGATCCGAAAGGATCGCGGTGGTTCCAGAACGTCGATGTACCAGTTGTTTACCCCACCGTGAATGGCAATGTCGCGGACCTGGCGTTCCGTTGC
>JBMFUH010000011.1:16482-20632 GCA_049966735.1 Isosphaeraceae bacterium | reverse complement strand
GAAGTATTGAAACTGGCCGCGCCATTTCTGGAAGAAAATGCTCGCTCGAGGTATGGGCTTGCCTTGATCGTCCAGCACGCGGACGCGGATCGTTCCCCCTGGCTTCATCTGGAAATCGACGGGATCCATCGCCTTGGCGACGGTGACTTCTTTCGTGTCCGTGGCTCGGCCCTTGGCGGAGACCACGATTCGTACGGCTCGCGGCTCGCAACCAGCCAGACGATAAATCCCATCGGCTCCGGTCCTTGCCTCGCGGCTGACGTTGACGAGCTTGGCGCGCCCCAGTGCTCCGGCGATCGGCTTGCCGGCTTCATCAGTGACCTTGCCGGTTACGGTCACCCCTGGGCAGGATGATCGTCGGCCGGAAGATTCCCCAGACCGCCGGGGCGGCAAGAGCATCGGCTTCCACAATCCGGATCGTTTCCGACACCCCAGCGCGTTGGCAAAGTTCGCGCAGGTCGATGGCCAAGCTCGATTCATTCAGTGGAGTGGAACACCGCAGCCTCGACCGGAACCGAAGCTGCATCAGGGTCAATCGCCCCAGCAGCACGACCACGACGCCCAGCCAGGCCATCATGATGAGCGCCCTGAGAGAAAAGCGAGGGCCTTCGGGAACGCGATCCGCTGAAGGCTCCGTGCGGGAACCAGGCAAACCTGTGGTCGCTTCGCTCAAGACTGGTCGCGAGTGTAAAGCTTGTTTCAAGTCGACTTTCGACAGATCCGTGCTCGGAGCGGCCGGCTCCGCGGCATCGAGTCCTTTCTGTTCGATCTGCCCTCCAGCATGATCACCCTGAAGCCAAGACGCCACGAGAGCCGCCGGAGTCCACGGCGCAACAGACGCTGGAACCGTCACGACGACAGGCACCAGCAGCTTGAGCGGAACCAGCAGAAACAGGCAATAGCCCACCTGAGGCGCGGCGCGACGGTGAAGCGCGAGCCAGACCAGGCCGACCATCGCCAGGGGCAACACGGCCTCCAGCGACGCGGCCAACAGCCAGGCCGCCCACCAGTTCGAAGCGGAATTGAGCGCGGCGATCAAGACGTTCATGATGGTTGTATCCTCGAATGGGAGTGCCTGGCAGCTTATCGGTCTCGGCGTTTCTTCAGGGACTGTTTCTTGGCGTCGATGAGCTTCTGGAGCGCATCGAGGTCCTCTTCGGTCAAAGGCGTACGTTCCACCAGGTGGACCCAGAGCGGTCCGGTCACATCCTCGACCGCGTTGGTCATGAGCGCATTTTTTATTCATCCACGGCCCGGTGAGCCCCGTCCTGGCGATCGGCCGCGGCTTGATACGCGGGAACTGGCATGACGGCATCCACCAGGTGTGGAGCGGGAGGTGCAGCGGAGCCAGGGTCGACGCGCGTGCTTTTCAGGCCTGGGACCAGACGCGGTTGCTCGAGCACGCGCGTCAGGTCTTCGGGAACGCGGCAGAGGTGTACTTCGTGGGTCGGATAGGGAATGCCGATGTTCTGCTCGGCGAACCGGCGGTGGATTTCCGAGGAGAGGCGGTGCTTCACCCGCCCGAGATGGCTGGGATCGGCGACGAAAGCGAAAAGCACGAACTGGAGGGCCGAATCTCCCAAGGCCTCCAGGAGCGCGGAGGGAAGCGGATTGTGGAGCACATCCGGGTCGTCGTGGGCGATCGCCAGCAGGACCTCGACGATTCTCTCGGGGTCCGAGCCATAGGCCACGCCCACTCGAACCGCGACGCGGAGAATCCGGTCCTTGTGGGTCCAGTTGACCAGATTGCCGGTGATGAACTCACGGTTGGGTACGATCATGCTTTGATTGTCACCATTAATGATTGTCGTGGCGCGAATGTTGATGCGATCGACCTTGCCGGTCGTCCCGGCCACGGTCACGACGTCGCCGATGCGGATCGGCCGCTCCAGGAGGAGAATGATGCCGCAGACGAAGTTGGAGACGATTTCCTGGAGGCCGAACCCCAGCCCAACGCCCAGCGCGGCCAGCACCATGCCGATCTGGGCCGTACCGACGTGGATCGCGCCCAGCGCGGCGATGGTCGTCACCCCGAGCACGAGATAGCGGCAGAGCGTCACGATCGCGAACCGGACGCCCGGATCGTCGGGAATTCGGGGAAAGAGTGTGAGGGCGAAAAGCGTGCTCATATAGCGCCAGCCGAGAATTCCCACCAGGATCAGCGCGATCGACCGGCCCGCGTCGCCCCACGTCACCGGAGTGTCGGCCACGGTCCCCAGCGTTTGACCGGCCAGGAACCGGAAGAGAGCCAGGTCAAGCTCCCAGCTCCAGGCCAGTCCGGCGATGCCGAGCGCAATCGCGGCGTAGGAGACAAGCTGTCGCAATCGGCTAGCCAGTTCTTCCGGCGAGGGGGGAAGGCCCATGTCTTCCGTGCCATCAGCCGACACGCCGGCGCCGTCGGCGCCGCGGGGCCGCAACGGAACCCGCAGGGTCACCGAAGTGAGGGCTCGCGCCCACGATTGCCCGTGTACCGCCCAGCGCCTGGCATACTGGTTGATGATCCGGCCGGCGCCGCGATTCAAGGCCCAGCAGATCACGAAGAGGACCAGGGTTTCCGCTCCACCGCTCGCCAGCCGCCGGGCGGTGAAACGATAGCCACGAACGTCCAGCAAGATGATCCCGGCGACCAGTGTCAGAACCATCCATCCCAGGATCTGCCGATGACGGCTGAGCCAGCCCAGCCAGGGTGTGGGCTTCTCGACAGCCGTTGCAGCCGTGGTCGTCGCGTTCGCGTCCCTTGCGTCGGCTCCATCGATCCGACCCGGCGAGCTCGCCGCGGCGGATGATTCAGTCGCCTCAAGATCGCACCAGCACATGAAAGGAGAGGTCCGCCGGACCAGCCGGAACAGCGTGGCCCAGACGGCGACCTCGAACGTGAGGATGAAAAAGCGGCAGAAAACCGCCGCGGTGATCGGCCTCCCATCGGGGGCGATCTCGCCGCTGGAAAGGAGGTACGCGGGTACAAGGCAGACGACGGCCGCCGCGGCCAGGAATCGACCGGCGCGACATAGTTGCCGACCGACCGGCGCCGGTACACCGAGGAACCGCTCGGCCCAGCCATCCCGCCGCAGCAACCAGGCCAGAACTCCCGGCACGAAGACGCCGAGGGCCACACCGTGCAGCACGGTCGAGGCCAGGATTCCCAGGTTGCGCGGCCAGGGCCCGAGCCGGGCCGCCTGGGCCACGAGCACAAGGTAGCTCGGCCAGATTGAAGCCCACAAAAGCCCCAGCACCAAGGAACGAAAGGCTCTTCTCACATCCCCAGCCCTCGTCTTATATCGTCTTGTCACATGCCTTCACTTGACACGTTGAACCAGCCTCACCACGTCGCATCCGGCCGCCTTCAGCTCCGTGTGATCACGGGGTTCATGTCGACCCGGACTGTCTCGCTCTGGCTGCCGTGAAGATGGCTCGGCGGCAGGGCCCGGGCGATCCGCCCGCGGAGCAGCCGGCGCACTTTGAACAGGCCGAGGGGAAGGATCGCGGCCGCCACCGCCGCCGTCAGGAACTCGGTGGGGGGCTGTCTCCAGAGTTTGCGGTCGCCCGCCTCCTCGGCCAGCTTGATCACCCCCCTGCCTAGTCGCTTGAGCTCACGCCCGGCCCGCGTCAGGGTCTCCAGGCCGATCGGCTCCTGGTCGCGGACCCAGAAGATGTGCGTGCGGATGAAGCCGTACTCGTCGTCCAGCACGTACAATCTTCGGTTCACCTGTTCAAGGGTCTGGGCGGCGCGGGCGACCAGCCCGGTGAGCGCCGCTTTCTGCCGAGCCAGCAAGGCCCTGTGCTTCTGGTCAATCTCGAGGAACGCGCACCGGGCCTGCCCCCGCCGTTCCTCATCGAGACGTTCCAGCACCGCATCGTGTTCGAGTTGGTCGGCCAGCGAATCCTCGATCAGCTCCAGCTCAACAGTCGTCAACGTATTCTCATAATATTGTAATTGAGATTCGATCGTGGTCAGCTCGTTGCGCAGCAAGCGGTCGCGCTCGGGACCGATGCGGCGAAAGTCATTGGTCAGCCTGAGGGCGTCCAGCCTGCTCACCTCGCCGTCGGCGAGCAGTCGTTTGATCTCGGCGAAATCCGCCTCGGCCCGATCCGCGAGTGCGCGCTGCTCCTCGAGTGCGGGGGAGTTCCCGGTCGCCAGAGCTTGCTCGTA
>JBMFUH010000011.1:0-16472 GCA_049966735.1 Isosphaeraceae bacterium | reverse complement strand
CCAGGAGATCGGCCTGGCAACTGGCCTGGTAGCGATCGAGTGGATCGCCCGATCGCCGAGCCTTGCTCGCCTGTGTGGCGGCTGCCTGTTTCAGGTTGAGCTGTTGTGATTCGGCCAGCGCACGATAACGATTTTGCATTTGCTCGAGTTGTTTCCGTGCAAGCCGCGCGTGAGCCTCGAGCTCGAGCAGGCGCGCCTGGCGATAATCCGCGAGTTTCACCTCCCGGGTGAGCTTCGCCTCGGCGACCTTGAGCCGAAGCGATTCGACTGTCGTTTCCAGTCCCAGATTGATCAGCCGTTCCTGCTCGAGTTGACGTGCCTGGGGAGTCGTGGCGCCGGCCATACCCGTCGCTCGTTTGTGACTCCGCGCCTTCAAGGCCGCGACCTTGTGAAAAAGCTGGTCGCGCTCGGCGCGGAGGGACTGCTGCGTGCTCTGTGCGCTGGTTATGTTGCTTCGCCCCTCCTCAAGCTTGGCCAGCCAATCCTTCAGTTCCGTCTTGGCGGCCTCGATCGCTTCCTTCATTTCCCGGTAAACGGAATCGGTTACTTCCGTTGTTGCGACTCGAAAGATGGGCGGAAGCGTATTCTGGGAAAGTTGGGAAAGCTCGTTTTGCAGGCGTTTCACTTCGAGGCGCGAGGCGGCGAGCTGTCGTTCCGGTGCGAGCTTGGGGTCGGTCAACTGCTGGAGTTCCGCCGCGGCCTGTTCGTGCTCGTCCAGTCGTTGTTGCCTTTCCAGCAGCAGTTCCCGGATACCGGGGAGGTTGGATTGTTTTCCAGACGCGACAGACGACGCCGAAACGCCGGAGCGGGGATCGGCCGCGGCCGCGTCCAACCGCTTCAGCCGGGCCGCAGTCTCGGCCCGGATCGATTTGAGGTCGATCGCAACGTCATCCACAGAGGAATCCTGAGTGCTCTGGGCGCTGGAATCCAACCGTGCGGGCGCGGTTGCGCGATCCAACGCGGCAGGCGCCGGCGCAGGATCGAGAGGAAGGTTTTTGATCGAAACATGGGCAGTCGGCAAAGGAGTGGAGCGCGAGCGGCTGGCTTCCTGAGCGGGTAAAGGTTGCATCGTGCCGACAAGAAAGGCGAGCACCACGCCGCCGATCGTGGACGTACCGTAAGCCGGCCCACCAGTCGACTTTTCCGTGCGACCACTGCGGGAGACGAGACCCGAGTATTCCGGGCTCTCCTCTGCCGTGCTCGCCCGATCCATCCGTGATCCTGCCATCGCGCGGGTTCCTGTTGGATGTCGAAAACCGATCGCCCCTGGCCTGTCCCTGGCTTATCGAGGGAGGTAAATTAGCTCGGCTGGCCCAGGGCGACAAGACGAAATCCATCGCGTTAGATCAAACCAGCCAGTTTAAAAAAGCGCACTCTGATCTCGACAGATCGAGATCAACGATTGACGGTCTGGAAGAAAACTCCAGACTTTGGCTGCCTTGACGCATGGGTTCAGCCTTGACCTCCTCGTCGCGGGCGCTATGATTTGGTACGTCAGAGAATCGTAAAGCGACTGATCAGACGACCTGACGTTCTCTCAGAACCAATCACGGAGGTTCGCTCTTCCGGGCTGGCTCCTTTTGCATGATACTGTGCAATTTGTTGCAGCCACCGAAACGCGCGGCTGTCGTGACGAGGAGTGAAAAAGACGCCGGATAAAACTCAGAGGCGATGTTCGAGGCAGAGGGGACAGGCTGCCTGGCAGGGTGATCTCGAGGTCGAATCCGGGGGGTGTATCGACATGACGAGGCCGGCTCCGCATATTCCGGAACAGCGATGATGAACGTTCCTCGGCTGGCTCTCGCGACACCGGCTAGTGGACCGGAACCTTCGGCCATGGCGCTGGCGTTCTGTGCGGCGCTTGCCGGCAGGCAGCGAGTCCAACACTTCCGAACACGGGCTTGCCCCACGTACACGGAAGTTGTCGGTCAAGTTACCGGTTTGCCGGGTCGTCACCTTGACTCCTGGTTGATGCCCGACGAGGTGTGTCGGTCTCTGTTCGCCCGGGGAGCCCGCGGCGCCGATCTGGCGCTTGTGGAAGGGACGCTCCAGACTCCGCTGGAAGCTAAGTCGTGCGCGCAGAACGATCTGCCCGGGGATCTGAACCGAATTGTGCGGGCGCTCGATTTGCCGGTGGTCGCGGTGCTTTCGGTTCCGGGCCCGCCGGGTTCCGTTTTCCATCTTCCCCGCGTGCCGGAAGGCACCGATGCCGTCTTGCTCGACCGATTGGCGCCTCCCGAAGATCTGCCGCGCATGCGGCGGTTGCTTCATCTGGCACATGGCATCCCGCTCCTGGGCGCCCTCGAAGTGATGCCTTCAGTCCGCCAGGAATTCGAGCTCTCAAGAAAACGTGGCTGCTTTGCCGACGAGTTGATCCAGGCTCTGGCCCAGAACTTCCTCCGACATGCCGATCTGAAAGACATTGCCGAGTTGGCGAAAAGCCGCCCCTTCCCTGAGCCGGTGAACCGATTCTGTGCCTGCGGTCTGGCGCATTGCTGCCGGTGCTTCCGCGTGGCGTATGCCCAAGACGATGCCTTTGGCCGCTACTTTCCCGACACCTTCGAGGCACTCGAGGCTCTGGGCGCCGATCTGGTCGAGTTCTCGCCGATCCGCGATGAGGCTCTACCGGATGGTGTCGACCTCGTCATGATTGGCTGCGGTTTGCCCGACCTGTATGCCGACAAGCTGGCGGCGAACCTCAGCATGATGGCCGCACTCCGTGAGCATGTCTGCCGGGGCAACCGGATCTATTCCGAGGGTGGTGGAACGGCGTACCTGGGTCGATGGATGAGGATCGGTCGAAAACGCGTCCGAGGCGCCGGCATCCTCCCCTTCGAGGCCGAGTTGCTGGCCCAGCCCGGTCCTTCCACACCGGTCACCCGAACCTTGCTCCACGATTGCTGGCTGGGAACCAGAGGGACGGTCATCCGTGGATACAAGAGCGGTCGCTGGCGCTTGCATCCCAGCTTCGATCGACTCGAGTGCCCCGCGTGTTTCGGCTCTCTTTCCGCCGATGGAGATCTGTATTATCACCACCACGCCGTGGGCAGTCTGATTCATCTGCACCTGGGCGCGCTTCCTGAATTTGTCGCTGCGTTTGCCGGTCCGCACCGCCCATCGCTTCGCCGTCCTTCCGTGTACGGCCTGGCCGATCTTCCGTGAACCGCGGCGTCCCCGATGCACCGCGCCGCGCTTTTCGCCGCGGCCGTTCCCTGAGGCCCGGGCATTTGGTCCGCGCGGCGGACCCTACGGTACTGCGCTAACGCGATCCTTCGGATTCAATCTGCGACTCGAGCAGTTCGATGGTCTGGCGAATCGACTTGCTGTGAGGCTGAAGCCAGAGCGCTCGTCGCAAGGTTCGCAGCGCCTCGCGCGGCTGGTCGAGCTGAAGCTGACACTGAACCAGTCCCCCCACCGCGCCGAAATGATACGGATTGAGCTGGAGCGCCCGCTGACAGTCCGCCTCGCTCTCGGCAAGCTTGCCCTGGATGAACAGCGCGATGGCTCGCTGATTGTAAGCCTCCGCGAAGTTCGGTGAACGGGCGATCAACTGAGTCGCGAGGTTCACCGCCGCATCCAGCCGGTGATGGCCGATGAGCAGACGGACTTCCTCCAGCAGTTCATTGTTCTCAGGTGAATCGGCCCGGAACCAGATGGCCCAGAGCGCGGCTTCCGCCATCGTCCGCACCGTGGGATCCATGTCCCGAAGCGCCCGGCCGAGTACGGCGTTGCTCTGGTCGAAGTTGCCCACGAACCCCAGGGCGAGGACCGCGGCCCGCCGCGCCGTGACGCTCGGGGATGAGGTGAGCGCCCGCCCCAGCGTCCCCTCCGTGTAACGCGTCATGACCCGCTCGCGGAACTGATCCAGGTCGCGATCGTGGAGAAACGCCTCGTAATAGTCCACAAGCAATGAGCCGGTATGAGATTCCCACATGCTGGAACCTCCCACTCCTTGACGCTGCATCTCGGCGCGAACCGAGTCGCCAGCGCGGGTTTCGGACGGAATCGACGCGACCAGTAAGGGACCGGACGCGGACGCCAGCAGAATCGGGAAATAGAACGGCAGTTCACCACTCAGGCCAGGTGACAGAACTCCACACCACCGGAACCGCGCTCGGCGAGAATGCGACATGGCTCGATCTCTCCTGGACGGCATCTCGAAATCGAACGTGTCAGCTCGTCAAAGCTTCAGGAAGCAGCTCGCGTGGTGGCTGCGCTGTCTCGGAATGCACCGACGGTCAACACGGGGCGGCAAGTGCGGGGCGCCTCAGCTTACCCGTGCCAATCGAAAAGAGAGCGGCAAGGGGATGAAGGAGCCGCCGCGGCGTGTGGGGTGGTGGAAGGCCCGGAAAAGCAGGTGCGGGAGCCAGGATACCCGACCCCGCGCGAGCAACCTGCCGATCCCCGGCCAAGCTTTTCTACACTGAAGTCTAACAACCCCCTCCGTCTCCTTCCAAGATGATACTCCCCCGGAATTGAAGACTTTCGCACCACCGGGTCGGATGCGTCTCCAATCCACGCCTCGCGAGGGCCACCCAAGAAAGCCCAGGGCAAGGCCCCGGATAAGCTCATTCCTCCAGCGACAGCACGCCTTCGAGGGGAATCCACCTGCTCTCTCCCGCGGCCGAACCTGCCGTTTCAGACCGCAGCGCGAGTCCGCGGTTCAGGTCAAGCCCGACGAGTTGACCGGTAACCGGACCGTTCGCGGTCTCCACGCGCACCATTTTTCCCAGATGCTCGCTGCGTTTTTGCCAGAGCAGGCTGAGAAAGGGAAAACCTTCTTCTATCGTACGATTATATAAATTGTCAAGTAGCTCGATCAAGGCGCGCGCCAGCTCGGATCGATCGATGTCGCCGCGTCCGTTGATCTGGGCCAGCGACGTGACCCGGCCGCGCAGCTCGGCAGGAAAGACGTCGAGGTCCACCGCGACGTTCAGACCGATGCCGATGACCACACCCCGAGGTCGCACGCGGCCATCTCCTCCTGGGAACGCGGCGACTGGTGGAGGGAGAGCGCGCTCGACCAGAATGCCGGCGATCTTCCGCCCTGCCACGCGGACGTCGTTGGGCCATTTGATCCGGGAAACCGCGCCGGTCCAGCTTGAAGCCAACTCGGCAACGGCCACCGCCGCCAGCGCCGTCGGCCAGGCGCAGCCGCCTCCCGCGTCGGAACCGGGGAGCACCAACCGAGGGGGAGGAAAGAGCAGCACCGACATGAGGATCGACGACCGCGGGGGAGCCGTCCACTGCCGACCGCGCTGGCCCCGGCCCGAGAGCTGCTCTTCCGCCAGCACGACCAGACCATCGTTGGCCGGATTCGCAGCCGCCTTGAGCGCCAGGTCGTTGGTGCTGCCCACGCGATTCCAGACCGCGATCCGCCGGCCGATCCGCCGCGTCACGAGTCCGTGCTCGATCTGGTCCGGGCAAAGTCGCGACGCGGGCCCCTGGTACGTGACGCCCAGATAAGGATGCCGCTCGATCCGAAACCCGAATTGCTCGAGGGCCTCGAGGTCGCGCCAGACCCGCGCTCGGTCGTCTCCCAGCTCCGCCAGCGCGATGAACTGCCCGCAAGCCCTCTTGAGCCGCTGGAGCATGGGCACGTTCAAAGCCAATTCCTGGGACGGATTGGAGAACACGTTGGCGACTCCATTCGTTTCTACTACGCACACATGATCACTCAATGAGCGACAGATCGGTCAAGGCTAGAGCGGTTTTCGGGTCGATGGCTCCCCTACGATATTGATCAGTGTACAAGCCGTCTGCAAACCGCTCTAGCTGACATCGAGATCCAGTGCGATGTCGAGTGCGGGGGCCGAGTGAGTGAGGGCTCCGACGCTAATCCGGTCCACGCCCGTCCGCGCGAGCGCCGCGACCGTGTCGAGATTGACGCCTCCCGACGCCTCCAGCGCGATCTCCGACGCCACGGCGTTTCTCCTCCGAACCGCCTCGGCCACCCCCTCGGGCCCGAGGTTATCGATCAGGATGATGTCGGGGCGGCACGCCAACGCGCGATCGAGCTGGTCGAGCGAATCGACCTCCACCTCGACGACCATTCCTTGCGGCGTGTAAGCCCGAGCGGTCGCGACCGCGACGGCGATCGTGTCGCCTTCCTCGTGCCTCTCTAGCCAGGCCAGGTGATTGTCCTTGATCAGGACCGCGTCGTAGAGGCCCATCCGGTGATTCCCGCCGCCGCCGCACCGCACCGCGTACTTCTCCAGCGCTCGCCAGCCGGGCGTGGTCTTGCGGGTGTCGAGAATCCTCGCGGAGGTTCCTTGAACCGCCGCCACAAACCGCGCGGTGAGGGTCGCGATGCCACTGAGCCGCTGGAGAAAATTGAGCGCCGTGCGCTCCAGAGTGAGGATCGATCGCACGGGGCCCGCGATCTCGGCGATCACCGCGTTCCGCTCCAGCCGGCCGCCGTCCGTGCGGTGGAGTTGCCAGCGGGTCAGGTGCTGAAACCGAGCGATGAGCCGCTCGACGACCAGGATCCCCGCCAGCACGCCGGCGGCCCGGGCCACGAACCGAGCTTTGCCCTGGGCGTGGCTGGGGATGGTCGCCGCCGCGGTGATGTCTCCCACCTGACCGAGGTCTTCCGCCAGCGCCAGCTCGATCAGCGTGTCGGCGCTCTTGGCTTCCACTTCACCGAACCGAAAACGCGAACCATTCATCCACGACCTCTTACTTTAGCATAGACTTGATCACATGATCTTGATTTTTCAGATACATCTTTCCAGTCGTGGAATCGTCGGGCGAAAGGATTGCCGGCACGGGGATCTCGACGCGATCGCGCACTGCTTCACCGCGGGCCAGGGCGTCCGCGACGCTCAGGGCGCCGCGGAGAAGTCGGTTGGGAGAGAAGATGGCGATGGCCGCGAACTCTCCGATCTTCGTCATATTCCCGCCGCTCTCGTCGTGGGTGAAGCCGGCGACGACATAGGGACGCTGGTCGCGCAGCTCTTCCATGGCGTGGAACGACGCGGTCAGGCCGACGTGGTCCGCCGACAGGATGATGACCGGTTTGCGGTTGGCCCGCATCAACTCCACCACTTTGCTCAACGCGAGGTTGACATCGCCGGGGAAGCGGATCTCCTCGACCGCTTGGACACCCTGGCTCTTGAGGGCGTCGCGGAGCGCCTGGGCACGGTCTTCGACCAGAGGATCGCTGGCCGTGTTGATCAGGAGCACGGCCCCACCATCGGGTTTGAGCTTGGCGTTCCGGGCATTGCGAATCGCCGCGGCGACCACGGATTCGACCGCAACCTTGAGTGACTCGGGAACAACGTGAATCAACCGACCGAGGGTCGTGCCACTCACCGGTTTCTTGCCGGTCTTTTCGGCCGGGGCGGATGGCAGTCCTGCTTTCGAGCCGGCGATCACGATGACCGGCACCCCCTGGCCCCGGGCATCGGCAATCGCCCTGGCCATCTCGGGCTCTTGCTCATCGAGGAAATAAAGCACCAGGGCAAGAGGATTGCGTGCGACGGCCGCCTTGACCAGAGCCGAAACTGCTCGCGGGTCGCCTTCCTCGCCAGCCACCTTGATATCGACCAGCTCCGCGTCCAGACCGGCCTGGAACCGGGCGAGCTTATGCACGGCCTCCGACGTGGTCTGGTCCAGCGGCCCGGCGATCACTTCAATGATACGGGCAGATGACGAAGACGCTCCGGCGCGAGTTCCAGCCGTGCCGGCGCCGACCCCAGACCCCGATGCGTTGCCGCTTCTCAGCGCCGCCGGCCGAGGCGGCAGAAACGTGGCCGAATCGCAGCCCGCCGTCAGCCAGCCACAACCCAGAATCAGGGCCGGCAGCCACCCGTGGTGCTTGATCGCGCGTCGATCCGCGCGTCGAGTGGCTGCGTCGTCCGTCAGATGTCCCTCACGCATGGTGCGCCTCGTTTCTCTTCGAACCTGCTAGTTTCGCGCGCGACGGCCGGACCTGGCCTTGGCCTTCGCCCGGGCGCGGGCACTTCGCGCCTGGGGACTGGCCGCGGGCCGAGCCGGACCGTCTCCGCGTGCCGACCGGAGCTGCTGGATCCGATCGCGAAGTTCCGCGGCACGCTCGAATTCGAGCTGCTCGGCCGCCTCCAGCATCTCGGCTTCCAGAGCCCCCAGGTATTCTTCGGTGGCCTCGGTGGCCTCGTCCCGGCCCACGGCCTGGCGCGCCACCTGGCGGCCTTGAATTTCCTCATCGATTCCTCGGCGAATCGCCTTCTTGATCGTCTCGGGAGTGATGCCGTGTTCGGCGTTGTAGGCCAGTTGCAGCGTGCGCCGGCGCTGGGTCTCGTCGATGGCCCTTCGCATCGACGGCGTGACCTTGTCGGCGTACAGCACCACCTCCGCGTTGATATGCCGGGCCGATCGGCCGATGGTCTGGATCAATGAGGTCTCGCTGCGCAGGAAACCTTCCTTGTCCGCGTCGAGAATGCAGACCATCGAGACCTCGGGCAAATCCAGCCCTTCGCGGAGCAGGTTCACTCCCACAAGGACGTCGAAGGCCCCTTCGCGCAGCTCGCGGAGGATCGTCACGCGCTCGATCGCGTCCAGTTCCGAATGCAGCCACTTGCAGCGCAGGCCTTGCTGTCCCAGGTAGCGTGAGAGTTCCTCGGCCAGGCGCTTGGTGAGCGTGGTGACGAGCACCCGCTCGCTCCGGGCGGCCCGCTTCTTGACCTCTTCCAGGAGGGCCGGCACCTGCCCTCGCGCCGGCTCCACGCGGACCACGGGATCGACCAGACCGGTCGGCCTGATGACCTGCTCCACCACCTCGCCGCCGGACATGGCGATCTCGTAGTCGCCGGGTGTGGCCGAGACGAAGAGTCGATGCGCGAACTTCTGCTCCCACTCGTCGATGCGGAGCGGCCGGTTGTCCAGGGCGCTGGGCAGCCGGAAGCCGTGCTCCACCAGGGTGAGCTTGCGGCTATGATCGCCGGCGAACATTCCCCGGATCTGCGGCGCGGTGACGTGCGATTCGTCGAGAATCAGCAAGCTGTCGGGCGGAAAGAAGTCGAGCAGGGTGTTGGGCATCTCGCCGGCCTTCCGTCCCGAGAGATGCCGCGAGTAATTCTCGATTCCCGAGCAGTAGCCAACCTCCAGGAGCATCTCCATGTCGTACCGCGTGCGGGCCGCCAGCCGCTGGGCTTCCAGCAGCTTGCCCTGCTCCTTGAGCTCTTGCAAGCGCTCGTCCAGCTCCTTGCCAATGGCCTCGACCGAGCTCTGGATGCGCTCTTCCGGGAGCACGAAGTGCTTGGCCGGATAGACATACATTTCCTGGTGCGTCTCCAGGACGTTGCCCGTCAAGGGGTCGATGGTGGCCAGCCGCTCCACCTCGTCGCCGAACAGTTCGATCCGGTAGCCGATCTCCTCGTAGGCCGGCCAGAGCTCGACGACATCGCCGCGCACCCGGAACTTGCCCCGCTCGAACGAGATGTCGTTGCGGTCGTACTGGATGTCGACAAACTTGAGCAGCATCTCGTCGCGATCGACCATGTCACCCAGGCGCAGATGGACCATCATCTTGCGATAATCCTCGGGAGAGCCCAGGCCGTAAATGCACGAGACGCTGGCGACGACGATCACGTCTTGCCGGCTCACGAGCGCACTCGTGCAGGCCAGCCGCAGCCGCTCGATCTCCTCGT
This sequence comes from Isosphaeraceae bacterium, assembly GCA_049966735.1. Taxonomy (GTDB): domain Bacteria; phylum Planctomycetota; class Planctomycetia; order Isosphaerales; family Isosphaeraceae; genus Aquisphaera. The sequence continues at coordinate 6,843 of JBMFUH010000011.1, read as the reverse complement.
TGATCGAGGCGTCCTTCTCGATGTAGATGTCGCGCTGGGGAATGTAGGCCTCGGGCTGATAGTAGTCATAATAGCTGACGAAGTAGCGGACCGCGTTCTGGGGAAAGAAGTCGCGGAATTCGGCATAGAGCTGGGCGGCCAGCGTCTTGTTGTGCGACATGACGAGCGTCGGCTTGCCGAACTGGGCGATCACGTTGGCCATGGTGAAGGTCTTGCCCGAGCCGGTCACACCGAGCAAGGTCTGGCTGGCGCGCCCCTCGCTCAGGCCCCGCACCAGTTTCTCGATCGCCTCGGGCTGGTCCCCGGCTGGCTGATAGGGGCTCACAAGCTGAAACGCGGGCATGATGGCAAGGTCCCAAGCAAATGGTCGTTGATTGCAGGCCGACGCGAAGGCAAGCCGGGGAAACCGCAGTTCGTTCCGGCCATGTCAACTGATCAATGGTACCGCCTTTTCCACGACCAACCGATGCCGCGCCGGCGGCGGACTCAGGCCCAGTTTCTCCAGGCTCTCCAGGTGGAGATCAAGTGCTTCGCAGGCATTGGAGAACGCCTCGGCAAGTGTGCTCCCGCTCGTGATGACGTCAGGGATGTCCGGGAAATCAACAGTGAACGCCGGTTCATGTGGAGAATAGGTAATCGAAAAGACATAGCCTCGATAGTCATGGATCGATCTCATCGCTCCAGCGCCTCCAGAATGCGTCGTACATCGTCGGGATGGCAGGTTTTTCGCTTTCCGTGAGGTTCAACGACGGTCAGCACTCGGCCATCCGCTCTGTGGAATGTCCGGTGACTTCCCCGACTGTTGAACAGTACGAATCCTTCGTAGAGAAGCAGCGCCTTCACCTCGGCAAACCTGATCTTGCCCGGACTCGCGAGCATCCTTGCTTTGAGCTTGTCCCGACGACTCATCCGGTCCTCCTGACACGGCGACGAGATCCAACCTTGCATCCACCCCCTCGACAAGAACCCTGAACGCCGAGCAAGCGAATCTGGACCTCACCGTGTCATTATTTACACCGGCGCCGCCGGTGCCAATCGCAATTCCCAGACTGACCCACAAAGGCCGTACGGAGGGCAGGATCGTATCGTAGGGTCCGCTGGGGGGGGGCCATGCGCGGCCCCGGCCTTCGAATTCGGAATTGATTTCTGCCATTCCGCATCCGGCATTCCGCAATTCCGAATTTGAAGCCCGTAGCGTGGGCAATGCCCGCCTTACACCTCTAGCTTCAACATGGAGGAAACAGGCAGTCTAGAAAACATCATTCCCTTGCCCAGGTATAACCTGGACTTGAACCGAGCCAAATTTGGGGAGACTCCGCCAGCGAGACGGATAGCCGTCTCGTGGTGTCCCGGCTATCATTCTGGAAAGGGTTCTTGATGCCTCGCCTGCGAGAAGCCGTAGGGTGGGCAGTGTCCACCCTACACCTCCACTGATGGCTCGGGCAGAGTGAGCACATGAGGGATGATCACGAGACCCGCGGCGAGGGATTCACTCATGGATCTGCATCCTGGAGCCGGCCCTGACGAGTTGGGTGGTTTGAAGCTCGATCTGCTGCGTGCGGCCGTCGACTCCTACCTGAAAATCGCCTATCCGACAGGCGAGATCCCCAACATCATCCGACGCCGGCTGGTCTGGCCCGAGGAGCTGCCTCCTGAAGAGATGCTCACCAAGCAGCCGTTCGAGCGTGCCGGTAAGATGCCAGGCAGCCAAGCACCCATCTACGCTCTGCGCCTGGGCAACCACCGATATCCCCACATGAAGCTGCAAGTGCAGCCCTGGGCGAACGAGGCGGGTTTCATGCTGTCGGTCAACACACACGACCAGGTGGCCGGTCTGGATCTCGCCGCGGATGCCGAAGCCTTTCGTGAGCTTCAGCGCGAGAACCAGCGGCTCAAGGAGCACATCGAGCAAAAGTGGGACGAACTTGGGCTTCCCACATTCCTCCGCTATCTCAGGGACTACATCCGCAATCGCTCGGAACTCATGGCCCAAGAGAAGAGCCCCGGATCGCGGGATTCAGAGACCACCGATTCCGCCTGAGCCCTTGAGCCACACCGATGTCGAAGTGCACGGCAAGGAAGACCCTTCCGAGCCAGCCTCGATCCGCGGCTTTTGATCTCGTCCGTTGCCCTCTGCATGAGGTTGTCGGCGCGGCAAGATGAAACCAAACGAGGAGCCCTGATCGGGAACACTCAGAACCTCGACGCGCCCGCCGTGCAGCTCGACAAACCTCTTCACCAGGCAGAGCCCCAGGCCAATGCCCCGCTTGCCGAACTGAAAATCTCCCGATGAATGATGCAATGTGTCGAAACCCGTGAAGAAGGGCTCGAAGAGATGTTGCAGCTCGCCGGGGCGAACGCCGACACCTTGATCCTGGATCACCACGCGGACCCAGTTGGGATTTCCCGGAACCGCTTGCGCCTCAACCTGGATGGTCCCCTGATCAGGCGTGAACTTGATGGCGTTGGCAACCAGGTTGATCAGGATATCAAGCAGCTTGGACGAATCTGCCTCGACCGGGCCGATCTTGGGCTCGACATGTACCGCAACGTGTTGCTTGCGGGCCTCCAGGTAAGGCGACAACTCCTCCACGGCCTGGCCGATGATGGGCTCGAGTTCCACCTGCTCAAGGTTGAGTTTTTGGCCTAACTCCCTGTTTTCCAAAAGCTTGAGCATTCTACCGACTGTCTTCGCCAAGCGCTGGGCCGCCGCGCTGATGCGTTCGACCCAGACGCGCTGCGGTCCACTTGCACTGGCGCTGTCTTCCAGCGACATCTTCCAGAGATCCGTCAGCCCCAGCACAACCGTCACGGGCGTATTCAGCTCGTGGCTGGCGACCTCCAGGAACGCGTTCTTGAGGCGATTGGTCTCCTCGAGCTTGGCGTTGGTGGCTTGAAGCTCGGCGATCAGCCGGTTGCGCTCGGCGATCAAGTCATGCCGTTCGACCGCCTGACGGATCACCGATTCCAGCTCTTCAGGCTCCCACGGCTTGGTAATGTAGCGGAAGACGTGGCCTTGGTTGATCGCATCAATAACAGCATGGATGTCCGCAAAAGCCGTGAACAGGAGTCGGGTGGTTTCGGGGCGAATGACCTGTGCCTGCTGGAGCACCTCGACGCCGGACATTCCCGGCATCCGCTGGTCGGTCAGGAGCACGGTGATATCCGGGGCAGCGCGGAGATGGTCGAGCGCATCCGCGCCGCTCTGGCAGGTGAGCACTTGGTAATCGATGCGCAGCAGATCGTGGACCGACTGGAGAACTTCGGCTTCGTCATCGACCACCAGCACTTTCGGGCGAGACCTGGTGCGTTGCATGGTCGGATGGCCCCACTGTTGCGACGGAAAGGAAGAGAGCCGGACCCGGTCAAGCCGCGGATCGACTCCCTGTTGCACGATCCTGATCCAGAAAAGAAGCTCTTCCAAGAAAGTCTACGCCGTCAAGAGGTGCCGCGAGTGCATCTCCTCGGCTGGCGACGCGCGCGAGCGCGAGCATCAGGAGGCTTTTGACGGAGGGAACCGTTTGATCAGGGTGACCTCGTTTCCCGGTTTGTTATGTCGCATCTCATCGACCATCCCCTGGCAGATGAGCAAGCCAAATCCGCCGGCGCGCAGGCCGAGCTTATCGCGAACGTCCAGATGGCTGAACGGATCATCAGGCAAGGCGGCGTGGGGCAGATTCTCGCGGTTGAAACCGGGGCCCTCATCGCGGACAATGATCTCCAGGTGATCTTCATGGATGCGATAGGTGATCTTGACCGGGCGTTCGGCCTGATGCTGGTTCCCCCATTCGATCGCGTTGTGAGCCATTTCCATCACTGCCTGACGGAGTTGCATCACTTGCTCCGTGGAAAGCGGAGTCGCCTTGCAAACATGCATGAGAAAGTCGTTCAACTCCTTGAGCAGGTTGATCTCGCTGTTCAGCTCCACATTGACTTCTCCTTGCAACGATCGCTGCTGCATGCTGACTCGCCACGCCCGGGCAGCGGCAATGGCGTCGAACAATTCATTGACTCCATAGGGCTTGGTCACGTAAGCGTTGGCGCCCACACGAAATCCGTGAACCCGGTGCTGCATGTCGTTCAGCGCCGTGAGCATGACCACGGGGACCATCATCGTCGACCGATCAAGTCGAAGCTGGCGACAAACGTCGAAGCCGTTGATATCCGGCAACATCAGGTCCAGGAGCAGCACGTCGGGCAAGTGCATGCGAGCGAGACGCAGTCCCGTCTTACCGTCCTCGGCGACGATCGGCTCGAAATCGCGTAATCGCAGAATCCGGGCCACCAGTCCCGCTTGATCAGGATGGTCTTCCACGATCAGAGCTGTAGCCATCGTCGGTTTTCCTCTGGCAAGCCGTTGCATTTACCCCAGGCGACCTCACTCCAGCTCGAAACGAGGAGAGCAGTCATGGGTCCTGATCTTTTCATGCAAGTCTACGAGACATGGAATTCGACAATGTCGGAATCATGCAATTCGTGGTCCTTCTTGACAGCCTGTCCGTCAAAAACACCACTGCCCCAGATCCGGGCGTACTTCATGGTTTGCTCAAAGTCCTGATGGATTTCCCTGGCCAGGTCCAGAACGGTGCTACCGATGGGCACGGTGAACGGCCGAGACCGATCAACCGGTTTGCCAGGGACTTTTGTGTAAACACGAAGCACGCCCAATAAATGATATGCGGCATGGCGCAACGATTCTAGTCCCTCTCGAGTTTGTGCCGAAATGCTCAGAATCGGCAAGCGCGGCTCGTAGAAGTCGCGCACCACTTCCAGACGCTCGCTGGCGCCCGGCGCATCGATCTTGTTGGCCACCATGATCGTCTTGACGTGGCGGACGGCCTCGTCGTCGACGTCGAAGGGGAGCGTCCCAACCAGTTCGGTGTGAGTCGCCGCTAGTCGCTGGAGTACCGCCTCGATGCTCTCAGCCACATCGTCGCTGGCCAGGTCGGCTACCAGCAAGGCCGCATCGGCCGAACGGATCAGGCTGGGAACCCAGGGCTCGAAAAACTCCGGGGAGATCGGTGGCAAGTCAATGAGCTGGACCGGAACGTCCTCCCACATCATGATCCCCGGTTGGGGAACCCTGGTCGTGAACGGGTACGAGCCCACTTCAGGGTGCGCATGCGAAAGCGCGGCCAAGAGCGAACTCTTGCCCGAGTTGGGCGGCCCGACCAGCGTGATCTGGCCGGCCCCCTCGTGCGGCACCGCGTGGCTGATTCCCCCCTTCCTGCCCCCGGACCTGGCACTATCGACCTCGTCCTTGAGCCGGCTCATCTTCTGCTTGAGGTCGGACTGGAGCTTCTCGGTCCCCTTGTGCTTGGGGAGCAGGCGATACATCTCACGGAGCTTTTCGAGTCGATCTCCGGGACTCGAGGCCTTCCGGAACTCGTCCTCGGCCTTGTGATATTGCGGCGGCAAGTTGGCCGGCATCGTGGCTCGTCTCCACGGCGCGTTCCTTCGTCAACCCCCGGAACCGTACCGCCTTCCGAAGTTCAATGGAAGGGGCTGGTGTCGGGGCCGCGAAGTTGATCTCGAAGCGATTGATCACCACTCCCACTCGTCCTCATCCCATGAGGTCGTCGCACTCGAGTCGGGATCAAGCAAGACATCATCGCCTCGCTCGGCCATCGCCTGAAATGAGGGGCCCCAGCCGCCGCGGGCCCTTGCCGCGGGCTTGATCACGAGCGAGCCGTCGTCCACGCTCATCTCGACCTCGTCGACGAGTCCCGCCTGTTCGAGGATTCCCCTGGGAATGCGTATTCCCTTCGAATTGCCCATACGCGCGATCCGGGTCTTCATCATCCCACCTCGTCGTAACCACATTGTAGCCACACGGGTGTCCCGGACATGCGCACGCGCGAAAGGTGAACACGCCCGGACACACGACGGCTCGTCCGGGCGTGCTGGCAAGACCGCGACAGGACAACAGCGGTCAAACGGCACCAGACAGCGTCATTTACCGAGCCGTCTTCCTCTTCCTCTGGAACTCGATTTTTGATGCGACTCCCTTTTCATGGGTGATCTTGACCTGGATCCCCTTCGCGCCCTTGTCCTGGACCTTCTCGAGGAACTTCTCGAGTTTCTCCAGGTCGACCTTGCGAGATCCCTTCTTGGTGACCTGCTCGGTATCGTCGGTCACCTTGACCTTGATCTCCTTGTCGGTGCCCTTCTGGACGACGGTGAGCTGTTTGGCGTCCGTATCGACCTTGATGATCGTTCCCAGCAGTTCGTCGGCGAGCACGGAGCCAACGACAAAGACGAGTGCGACCAGCGAGGTGGTCAGCCCGAGCACGAATCCACGTCGGTTCATCATGGAAGAGTCTCCTGCCAAGCCATGTCAAAGAAGCCCAGTCGTGGGCCGCGTGCGCTCCCGCGGTGGAACGCACAGGGAAACAGCCCGTCCGGCCGGGATGGTGGCCAAAAATCAGGAATACCCAAGACTGTCTACTTCCTATAGCGTCATCCCTCGGTGAGACGCGCTCGCCTGATCTTATGAAACCCCAAAAGCGAAAGAAAGCGGCCTGTGGTCCGCTCGATCAACGATTCTCTTGCAGGACCGATTCGGCCATCACCCTCGGCAACTCCCTGCCGAATTCGAGGCGGTCGCGCACGGTGAGGTGACGGTTCAGTTTCCGGCTGGTGGTGATCCGCTGCTCCATGAGCATCAGCGGGATCTTTCGCTCCCTGTACAAAGCATTTATTGTCCTTGCGATGGGAAAAAACCCTCGCCTTCAGGCGAATCCTTCAGGTTTTACGGTGTTCGGCTATGATGGCGGGTCATGGAACACTACCGCACCGGGCCGCACAGCCGTTTTGACCTGAAGTATCACTTCGTCTGGATCA
>JBMFUH010000010.1:17886-21226 GCA_049966735.1 Isosphaeraceae bacterium | reverse complement strand
GAACCTGGGAAAGTGGCGTAAGGCCTCCAAAAAACGAACCGCGTCTTACACCCGTTCGCTGTGCGGATCAAAGACCCCCGGCGATCGGTTCGCACTGCGGACCCCACGGGGAGCGAGCAACCCCAAAATCGCTCCAATAGTACGTAGTATGCATTCCTCCGTTTCGGCCATCGAGAAGCAACATCGAACGACAGCGCGGCGGGAGCATTGCCCGGTACTCAATTCGTGACCACCAGATCGCCTGAGCCACTGCTGGCCGCGTAATTGTCGTCGCCAGCGAAGCTGACCACCACGGCACCCGTGTGTCTGCCGACGGAATCGCTCGTCGCCACCCCAGTCAGTATGGCGACGCCCCGGCTATTGGTCACCGCAGTGCCAACCAGTACCCCATCAAGCATGAAGCTGACGGTCTCACCTGGGATGCCCAAGCCAGTCCCCTGAGCAAGGAGGGCCGCCGTCAGGGTCGCGGTTCCACCGTAGGTAGCGGATCCCGAGACTCCCCAGACGATTGTCGGTGGGGGGATGATGACCAGATCACCTGTCGCTGTACTGGAGTCGTAGTAGCTGGAGCCGGCATAGCTGGCCTGAATCGCCCCAACATACGTACCCACAGAGGCGGACGTGCGAATGAAGAGCAACGTCGCCACACCCTTTCCATCCGTCAGAGCCGACCCCACGATCGCACCATTCAGTTCGAAGTTGACCCATTCGCCGTAGACCGGCTCGCCTGTCACCAGCGAGGTGAGAGTCGCGGTCAACGTTGCGGACTTGTCAACCGTGGCCGTGCCCGAGACGCTCGAGAGCGATGTCGCGGCTTGGCTGACTACCAGATCCCCTGAGCCGCTGCTCGCGGTGTAATTGGCATCACCGTCAAAGCTGACTCCGATCGCTCCGGTGTAGGTAGCGGGAGGATCGGACGTCGCAACCCCCGTGAGAGTCGCCAGACCGTTCGCGTCAGTCACCGCGGTCCCGACTACTCCCCATCCCTCATACACAAAGCTGACCGTTTCGCCGGCGATGCCCTGGCCGGTTACCGACGAGGTCAAGGTCGCCGTCAAGGTCGCCGTACCGCCAAAGCTGGCGCTCCCCGAAACGCTGACGAATCCGGTCGCGGCTTGGTTGACAAGCAAGTCGCCCGTACCGCTCCCACTGGCATAATCCGTATCGCCGGGGAAGCTCACCGCCACGGCGCCCGAGTGCAGCCCCGCGAGGTCGCTTGTTGCCACGCCCGTCAGCGTCGCCACACCCTGACCATCGCTCACCGCGGTGCCCACGGTAACACCGTCCAGGGTGAAGCTCATCAGTTCGCCAGTGATTGAATCTCCCGTCACCTGCGAGGTGAGAGTCGCGGTCAATGTCGCCATCCCGCCATAGTCGGCGCTCCCCGAGACACTGGCAACGCTCGTCGCCGCGGGGCTGACCACTAGGTTGCCCGTGGCGCTACTTGTCATGTAGCTGATGTCGCCAGCAAAGCCCGCGGTGACGACGCCCTGGTAAGTACCGGCTGCATCCGACGTGGCGGCAATGGAAAGCGTCGCGACTCCGTTGCTGCCTGTTACTGCCATGCCTTCCGAAAGGCCATTGAGACTGAAACTGACGGTCTCGCCAGCGATTCCCTGGCCCGTCACCAGGGAACTCAACTTGGCGATCAAAGTCACCCCTCCACCAAAGCTGGCGTTTGCCGAGGTGCTGAGCTCGGTCGCCGCCGCTGTGGCCAGGAGATTGCCTACGCCACCACTGGCAGTGTAATCAGTGTCTCCTGCAAAGCTGGCGGCGACGGCCCCAGCGTGTGTGCCTCCCATGTCGGCGGTTGCAATCCCCTGCAGTGTTGCCACCCCACTTGAGTCGGTTACGGCTGTGCCGGCCGAGGCGCCGTCGAGAGTGAAGCTGATTGGTACACCCGGAACGCCTTGTCCATTGGAGGTGAAGGTTGCTGTCAGTGTGGCAGGCCCGCCAACAACGACACTGCCGGAAACGTTACCTAGGCTGCTTGCCCAGCGACTGACCAGCAGGTTACCTGTCACATCCCCCGCGATGGTGTAGTTTGGATTGCCAGTAAAGCTGGCAACGACGGCACCAGGATCGAGACCCAGCGGATCAGTGCTTGGGACGCCCGTGAGCGTTGCCACTCCATCGGTCCCCGTCACGGCCGTTCCTGCATAGGCCCCGTGCAGGCTAAAGCTGATACCCGCCCCCGCGACGCCCTGGTCGGTCACCTGCGAGGTGAGCTTGGCCACGAGCGTGGCCGACCCACCCAGAACAGCACCGCCCGAGACGTTGACCAGGCTCAGCGCTGCCGGGTCGACCGTGAGGTTGCCGCTGGCGGTCGCAGCACTCAGGTAATTCGCGTCTCCGGCGAAACTGGCAGTGACGACTCCGGTGTGCGTGCCCGCCCCATCGATGGTCGTGACACCCGTGAGTGTTGCTTCACCGTTGCTATCTGTCACCGCGGTGCCCACCGCTGTCCCATCGAGGGTGAAGCTGACCAATTCGCCGGCAATGCCCTGGCTTGTGACCGAGGACGTGAGCAATGCCTTCAATGTGGCCGACCCGCCAAAGCTTGACGTCCCCGAAATACTGCCCAGCAGCGTGGGGGCCTGTCCGACGACCATGTCGCCCTGGCCATTGCTGGTCAGGTAGTTGGTGTCGCCCGCGAAGGAGGCAGCGACTGCGTTGGCATCTGTGCCTGCCAGGTCGCTCGTGGCCACTCCCGACAGCGTTGCCACACCCTTGCTGTCGGTCACCGCACTGCCCACTTTAACCCCGTCGAGGAGGAAGTTGACCGGCTCGCCGGAGAGGGGGTAACCTCCCACCAGCGACATCAGGTTCGCAGTCAACGTCGCCGTGCCGCCGTAGGTCGCCGTGGCCGCGATCTTGATCAGGGCCGTTGGTGTCGGGTTGATAACCAATGCACCTGAGCCATTGCTGGATGCATAATTGGAGTCGCCCGCGAACTGAACAGTGATCGCTCCCGTGTAAGTCCCCGTGGCAAGTGATGTTGGGACATTTATCAAGGAGGCCATCCCTTGACTGTTGGTCACCGCGCTGCCCACCGCCTTGCCGTTGAGGCTGAAGCTGACCACCTCGCCTGGGATGATCAGCTTGGTCACCGACGAACTCAGGGTCACTGAGAGCGTCGCCCTTTCACCATACCAGGCCATGCCGGCGGCTCCCTTCAGCACCGTTGCCGCAGGGCTCACCGTCAGGTCGCCAACACCATTACAGGCCACGTAGTTGCCGTCGCCGGCAAACTGGACCGTTACAGCACCAGTATGCACTCCCCCCAGGTCGCTCGTCGCCACGCCGGTCACCGTCGCCACGCCGTTGGAGTCGGTGACGG
>JBMFUH010000010.1:0-17786 GCA_049966735.1 Isosphaeraceae bacterium | reverse complement strand
GGTCGCTCGTGGTCACGCCGGTCACCGTCGCCACGCCGTTGGAGTCGGTGACGGCGGAAACCACGGTTGCTCCATCCAAGGTGAACTGGACCGACTCGCCCACGATTCCCTGGCCCGTCAACACCGACGTCAAGGTTGCCGTCAAGGTTGCCGTGCCGCCGTACACCGAGGTGCCCGACACGCTGCTCAAGATCGTAGGGGCCTGGTTCACGATGATTGCCCCTGTGCCGGAACCCGCTGCGAAATTGCTGTCCCCGGCGAACTGGACGATCACGACGCCAGGATGCACACCCGCCAGGCTGCTCGTGGCCACGCCGGTCACCGTCGCCACGCCGTTGGAGTCGGTGACGGCGGTGCCCACCGTCGTCCCATCGAGGGTGAACCGGACCGGTTCATCGGCGATCGCCTGGCCCGTCACCGTTGACTTCAACGTCGCAGTCAATGTCGCCGTGCTGCCGAAGATCGCCCCGCCCGAGACGTCGCTCAACGCCGTCGGCGCCCGGTTTACCACGAGGTTGCCACTGCCGCTGCTCGACACATAATTGCCGTCGCCAGTGAATTGAACGATCACGGTGCCTGGATACGTTCCGGCGAGGTCGCTCGTCGCCACGCCGGTCACCGTCGCCACGCCGTTGGAGTCGGTGACGGCGGAGCCCACGGTCGTCCCATCGAGGGTGAACTGGACCGACTCACCGGCGATTCCCAGGCCCGTCACTGCTGAGGTTAAGGTTGCTGTCAAGGTTGCCGTGCCGCCGTACACCGAGGTGCCCGACACGCTGGAGAGTGTCGTCGTGGCCTGGGTCACCACGAGGTTGCCACTGCCGCTGCTCGACACATAATTGCCGTCGCCAGCGAACTGGACGGCCACGACGCCTGGATACGTTCCGGCGAGGTCGCTCGTGGTCACGCCGGTCACCGTCGCCACGCCGTTGGAGTCGGTGACGGCAGTGCCCACGGTCGTCCCATCGAGGGTGAACTGGACCACCTCGCCGGCGATCGCCTGGCCCGTCACTGTTGATGTTAGTGCTGCTGTCAAGGTTGCCGGACCGCCGTATACCGAAGTGCCCGCCACGCTGGAGAGTGTCGTCGTGGCCTGGCTCACCATCAGGTTTCCATTGCCCGTGCTCGCCGCGTAGTTGCCGTCACCGGCGAACTGGACGGTCACGGCGCCGGAGTGCAGACCCGCGAGGTCACTTGTTTTAACTCCCGACACCGTCGCCACGCCGTTGGAGTCGGTGACGGCGGTGCCCACCGTCGTCCCATCGAGGGTGAACTGGACCGGTTCACCAGCAATCCCCAGGCCGGTCACCGCTGAGGTTAAGGTTGCCGTCAATGCCGACGTGCCACCGAAGTCTGCGGTGCCTGAAACGTGTGTGATCGCGGTTGCAACTGTATACACCACCAGGTCGCTCAAGGCGTCACTGGCGGCGGCGTAATTCGCATTGCCAGAGAAGCTGGCAACGACAGCATCATGATATGTTCCCACTGGATCATTTGTCGGGACACCTGTTAAAGTCGCCACGCCCTGGGCATCCGTCGTTGTCGTGCCGGCGAGCTTGCCGTCGAGGGTGAAGCTGACGACTGCGCCGGGGACCCCGTGGCCGGTCACGGAGGAGGCGAGTGTCGCCGTCAAGGTGGCTGTTCCGTCTTTCGCCGTGCTCACGACCTTGCCCAGACTGGTCGCCGCGTGGCTGATCGCCAGATCACCCGCGGTCTGAGTGGCGGCGAAATAGCTCGAACTGCCCCCGTAGTTGGCCGCCACTGCGCCTTTCACAGTGCCTGCGCCATGGTTCGTCACGATGTTTTGCAGAGTTGCGACACCGCCGCTGTCGGTCACGGCCGCGCCCACAGGCTGGCCGTCGAGCGTGAAATTCACCGGCTGACCGGAAACCCCCAGGCCAGTCACCAAGGAGGTTAATCTCGCCGTCAGCGTGGCCGTCCCGCCAAACGTCCCGGTCCCAGCTACGGAGCTCAGGCTGGTTGCCGCTTTGGCGACCGTGAGATCGCCCGTGCCCGGGTTGCTGCTGGATTTGGCGGTGAAAGCACCGGCGAAGCTTGTGTAGATGAAATCTGTAGATTGGCCCGCTGGAGCGGTTGTCGGCACCCCGGCCAAGGTTGCCACGCCCTTGCTGTCGGTTACCGCGATGCCCGCGAATGCTCCGCCGACGACGAAGCTGACCGTCTGTCCGGCGATCCCCGCGCCGGTGGTCGAAGCCAGCCTCGCGGTGAGCGTTGCGGTACCGCCTAGGTTGGCACCGCCCGAGACATCGACGATGGTTGTCGTTGTGCGACGGCGCAGTGCGTAGATGGAGATACTCTGGTCGTTCAAACCCGCCCGGGCGAGCAGTCCCCTGGATCCAAAGAGGCCCTTTGTACCGAGCATCGTTTGGTCAAAGGCGGCGACGGCAGTGGCCAGTTGCGTTGTGGCCGTGGAGTGGCTGGCCTGATCGAGAGTGCCTTCAGCCCTCTCTAGCGTATTGATTGCCGCATCAACCGTCTGGCAGATCCGAGGATTGGTGAGCTGGAGTCCTACGTGGAGATCGGCTCGATAGGCTTCGGCCTCGGCAAGCAGCGTCGCGCCCAGCAATGAGACAGATGGCGCTTGCGCTGACGTCGAACCCATTTCCTGCGTCAGGGTATTCAGATCGTTCGCGAAAGCCTGGGTCCGGGTGACGAAGGCGCGCAGGGGTGTGCCTTGGCTGGAGATCGGCCCAACCGTCAGTGTGTTGATGGCGGTCCGAGCCTGTACAGCGAGTTCGCCCCTGGTGATCAGCCCAGCCGTGCACTGCTGGTTGAGCGCGGTCACGTCGGCCACGATTCGCTGTCCCTGAAGCTTGAGCATCTCGTCGAGACTCGTGAACCGAGGCAGGAGCTGCTGGTTGATACTCTGCTCATAGCCAGCCTCCAGCGTCTGCACCTCCCGGACGAAACCGTTGCCGTCCACGACGCCGGAATTCAGCTCGGCGAGAGGATCGCCTCCGAGTTGGGATTGCAGCGCCGCAAGCATCGTATGGCTCACCGCGCCGGGGGTGCTTCTGCCCCGCAGCGCCTGCTGCAGCAGGTTGGTCAGTGATGGCCCGGCGAACACCGTCGCCGCCAGCAGGGTACGCGATTCCAGCGCCTCGACGCGAAAAACCTCGCCTCGCCTCGCACGCCGTCCTCCCCGGCGCGCACCATGACCGTTGAAGCGACTCATGTGGTTGCCACTCGCCTCTCTGATAAAGGAGCGTTCTCGTTATGAACGGAAATTCACGCGGTGTCTTGCGCTGTCCCGCAATCTAGCACTGACGCGGAAATGCGTGCAACCAGAACCGGGCCTCGTTGACAAACTTCAGCATAAACCGTTTTAAAAAAACGACATGGTGACGACCAAAGCCCCGGCGAGGTGTCCTTGATAAACATCAGGAATCAAGAACGTCCCGTGCCTGCGGAGAGCTTGTACGAGCTCGCCAGCCTCTGTCATAAGTGGTTTGGCTGGACGGGACTGCTTGGCTCTCGCTCGGTGCGAGCAATCGCGCGTCCAGGGATACAACTCGTGGGGCAATCGACTGTGACCATTTACACACTAACCAATGCAGATTGTTCCTTTTTAGACTCGTTGCCTGCAGGGCGCAAATGTCCGGTCTCCTCGAGGCATTCGGCTCGTCCCCCACACACGAAGGGCCACGGCCCTTGCGGTCACAAAAGCTGTAACTTTCTATGTTCTCATGGAGAAGTTTCTATGAAGTCGTGGATTGGCTTGCGGCCCAGTAGCCGCGACGAGGTCCGGTTCCTGCCCACCACCCGGTCAATCATAGCAAATACATAGATGCATAGATAATTGTGTTCCCGGTTCATTCGCCCGGGCGCGGTTCGAACCGACCGAGCCAGCGCGGTCTTCCTGCATCGGTGCGCGAAGGGATTTCGCGAGGTCAGCCGACTGGTGAGCAGCGACGGGGGAGTGACGATCCGTCAAGGGACGGACACTTCTCGGTTCGTGTCAAGCCGACCCGAGAAACCGCGCCGCGCTTGGGAGATCACGGGCCACCAAGCGGTCCTTGAGATCATGTCCGCCTAAGAATTTTCCTTTTTCTGCTCAATTAAGGCGAATGGGCTGAGCAGACGGTCGAGCGCTGGACATCGCCGCATGGCAGATCACCACAATCGCTGGTCGTCGAGCACGATTTCTGTGTGTCATAAGTCCCTACTCGTAAAATACTTAAAATCCTCGATCCAGGAGATCGCCGCTATCCCGATCCATGCCTGCGCTGGCCAAGGGGATCCCTTCGGCGACCGTCGCGCCGGAACCGAGGCGTTCCGCGAGATGCGTCGGAACCGTCTTGCGCAGCGCGGGGAACTGCTGGCTGGCCAGGGGCGAACCGCCGCCAGAGACACAGGTCCTGACGAACCGAGACGCGCTCGGTGCCATCGCCCCTGGTCGACCTAAGAAGGCGTGCGCGGGGAGGCAGGCCAAGCCCGGCCTCGTCCAGGACCCCCTCGTGCCGGACTCGTGAAGAGTCCGCCTGCTCGTGGCCAGTTCGCCAGCGGTACCCACCCTCGAGCTCGCCGCCTTGGTAGGCGGATGAGCCGCGCACGACACCAACCGGTCCCGTGGAGACTGCGGCCGCTGCAATGCATAAAGTGACCGAGTCGAGCGATCGGTTAGTTTAAGAAGACATTGTTCTGTTGATCTGTTCGCCAATGTCTATGTTGCAAAAAAAGAGCGAACATGGACATGGAAGCGGGATCAGTGTTAGAAATATCACGACATCTTGAGTGAAGGCTTGACCCGAGTCCTGCCGTGTGTTATTCGGAAAAGTACCGAACGAATTTGGTGAAGCTGCCGGGCCAGGGCTCCTTTTCCGGGCTCTTACACGGGGTCATCCAGGCCGAGGCGGGTCAAGTAAGCTTGCGCGTCTCGTGCGCATGCATGGCTGCTTGACAGGGCGACAGGGGTGAGTACGGAAACCGTGCGAGCCCGCGTTTTTTTCCTGGGACCGGCACATGGAGGCCAGCATGCGTTGCTCCGTGCAGCAGTCGTTCGACGACGTTCAACTTATCGCGCGGTGTCTCGAAGGGGAGGACGCAGCCTGGGAAGCGATGTTTCATCGCTACCATCCACAGCTTGTTGGCGTCATCCGATCGTTGATCCGAGGCGAATGCGGCGAGGAACAGGCCGAGGAGATCGCCGCCGCAGTCTGGTGCACTCTGTGCAGCCAGGCCTACTCCCGCCTCCGGCTTTATGATTGGAGGGAGGGGCGATTGCTCGGCTATCTGGTGGGCATCGCTCGCAGAGAAATCTGGCAGCAACAGCGTGCCGAGCGGAATCGCCACAATCGCAAATCCAAGGTTGCCCGCAGCGAGACAATCATGGATGAGACCGGCAGGGGCCTTCTCATGCAGGAGTTCCTGGCCACATTGACCCGTCGGGAACGCGAATTCTGCTTGTCCGATCTCCTGAATCGGTCAATGCATCGGACCCCACCGCGGTTCACGCCGGCCAACGCCTGCCAGCTCCGCCATCGGGTGTTGAAGAAGTTTCGTTCTTTCTTTTTTCGAGAAAATTGAGCGGAGATTGTCAGGGGACGTTGTTTTGCGACAGATAATGTTATGGATGGACCAGCGGATTGATGAGGGATCTCACACGACGGTGCCACCCCACTGCAAAGCAACCGCGTAGTGCGGGCCTGAATTCCCAAAGCGGGGCAGAGATTCGCAGGCTGGGCTCTCGAGCGTGCCCTGCGACTCCTCGTTCGCCCCCTTCCTCGGGCTGCTCGAAGAAGAACATCAAGGTTGTCGGTGGGGCATGCACTTGTCGCATGAGGATCTCTTGCAATGATCTGGCTTCTCCCCTCGTGGATTTCATGACATCGCGACTGAGCACTTTCATCCAGGAGCATCGACTATGACTTGGCTTTCTCGCCTCCTTCCCCAGACCCCCGGCTTTTCTCGGGCCACGACCAGGGACCGTATCCGGCAGGCCAAGCGCCGCCGCCGGCAGTCCACCCTGGAGACCCTGGAAGGACGGGTGGTCCTGAGCAACATTGGCGTCGCCTTTAGCACCACAACGGGCCTCGCGACGTTGACGGGCGATCTGGGCAGCCACGCCTTCTCCGTGACGGAGAACAATGGCTCCATGGTGATCGCGGCCACCAACTCGTCGACCACCATCAACAACGCCGCGAGCTTCACCATCAACCATCAGGTGAACTCGCTCAAGATCAATCTTTCCTCCTCACCTATAACGGCGCTCACCAACACGATCCAGATCGGGGCCGCCGCAGGCGCGCCGAAGATGAGCACGATCGCGATCACCTCGAGCGCCGTCGGCGCGCACCCGGCGTGCCTCAACTTGGACGTGTCCGCCAACCTGACCGGTTCAGGGGTTAACCTGTACAGCGCCTTCAACGTCAGCGCCGGCGGCGCCCTGAACGCCAATGTGAGCAACGACTCGTTCGGATCGGTGTCGATCATCCAGACATCGACAAGCACCTGCTCGGCCTCGGTGACCATGAACAACGACAACGTCACGGGCAACGTGACGGTGACCGAAGGCATGGCCGGCGGCGACACCATCACCATGACCGGCGACAACTTCGGAGTCACCAACCTGACCCAGGGTGGTGGCAATGGGGACTTGGTCAGTGTCACCAAAACCAACCTGAGGGCACTGAACGTCAACCAGGGTGGCGGAGCGAACGACAGCATCACCGTCGACACCGTCGGGGTCTACTCGATGGTGCTGCCACCGAATAGCGGCATTTCCACCCTTCAGGGCAACGGTAACAACGATGTCACCGTGGTCAACAGGATCAGCACGTTCGGCACGCCGAACAACCCGAACTATCCGGTCAGCATCTCGGTGACTCAGGGCTCCGGCAATTCCGATTCGGCCACGGTCAGCAACGCCAACGTGACCGGCAATATTGGAATCACGCAGGAGGCGACAGGCACCACCAACAGTGGTATTGCGGACACCGCCACGATCCTGAACGTGAACGACGGGTGGAACGGGTACAACGGGGCAACCACCATCACCCAGGGCGATGGCGGAGCAAATACTCAGAGTGAGAGCGACGGGACCGAGGTGATTCCGGGCTACACCACGGCCACGATTGACAACTCCGGCGCACCCGCCGGCTACCAGGTTGGCTATGCGGCCATCACCCAGGGTATGGGCATTGGTGACGTGGCCACCATTCAAACTGTCAATGCCGTTTCCGGTGGCCTCTCGATCACCCAGGGATTAGCCGCTGCGACCAATGCTCTCGGCGGCGATCAGGCACTGATCGACTCCAGCACCGCGGTCCTCGGGATCAGCATCACCCAGGGCAGCGGCGGACCGTTTGTGGATACCAACGAGGTGACGCACTTCACCACGGCCACAATCTCCAACAGCACGTCGACTGGGGACGATTTCGACATCTCCATCACCCAGGGCAACGGCAACGGCGACATCGCCACGCTGAGCAGCGACACCTCGGCCGGCGGTGCGTGGATTCTGCAGGGTACCGGCAGCGGCGATCAGGCCACCATCGACCCGACCCAGGCCGACGATGCCGTTTCCATCACCCAGGGCAACGGCAACGGCGACAGCGCCACGATTCAGTTCGTGACTGTCACGACAGCGGACGTGCCTGAGGGTGAGATCAATGGCATCGCGATCAACCAGGCCGGCGGTGGCGCCACGGCCCTCGTGGACAGCTCGACGGCGCCCGGTGACATCTCCGTCATGCAGGGTGGCGGCAGCGTCACCGTCTCCAGCGACTCCGCGGGCGGTAACATCCTCGTCACGCAGGGTGACGGCAGCGTCGCCGTCTCCGGCAGCACTGCCGGCGGTGACATCTCCGTCGATCAGACGGGGAACGGCAACGGCGACTCCGTCAACGTCTCCGGCAGCACTGCCGGCGGTGACATCTCGATCACGCAGGGCAACGGCAACACCGATTCCGTCGCCGTCTCCGGCAGCACTGCCGGCGGTGACATCTCCGTCGATCAGACGGGGAACGGCAACGGCGACTCCGTCAACGTCTCCGGCAGCACTGCCGGCGGTGACATCTGGATCACGCAGAGCAACGGCAACACCGATTCCGTCACGGTCACCGACGACACGGCCGGCTCGGTTGTGTTCAATCCTCCCTACTACACCGAAACCGGCGGCACCGTGACCATCACCCAGGGCAACGGCGCTGGCGACCAGGTTGTTGTGGGCCCGGGCAGTGTCGGCAATACATTCAACAACCTGAACATCACTCAGGGCAATAACGGCCCGAACGTAGGTTGCTGCAGCGGCTCGATTGATTCCGTCACCATCGACAACACGTTTGTCTATAGCGACATCAACATCACCCAGGGCAGTGCGCCGACCTTTGACAGCAATGGAAACCTCACCGGCGGCTCGGCGGGCGGCTACAGCGTTGCCATTGCGACGGACGGCGCGACCCCCGTCACGGCGTACGGCGTGACGACCATCTACCAGGCTGGCTTCGGCAACGTTCTGATGCTGGGTGACCAGTCGGGCGCTGGTGGTTCCACCTTCACGACCGGCAGCCTGAACGTCTTCATGGGCGAACTGGGCGGCGCTTTCGCCAGCGTTGCCAGCACGACCGTTCTCGACGGCATGGGCGTCATCGACGCGGGTCTGGGCGTGGGCACCCCATTCCAGGGGCTGGTCAGCAACACCTATTACGACTTCCTCAACAACTACGGAGTCAACCCCACCGACAACTTCGAGTACGTCTGCATGTCCTGCTGACAACCCGAGAAACTGCTCGCCCTCTTCGGAGGGGACGCGGTGTCGCGAACAGGCCGGGGCAACCCGGCCTGTTTGCTTCTTGACAAGAACAAAGGCTCTGACGTCACCAGGACTCGGCGCTGGCCTGATCACGGAAGGCCGGGCTGCACGAGGTGGGGTTTGACGGCTCGTGATGACGTTTTGACTGAACCCAGGTGCGAATGGCCGGACGCAGGTTGAAATGCAGGCATCTTGGTGCAAAGATGGGGAGAGGTGTCGGCGTTTCCTTGAACCATCCGGTGGAAGACAGCCCATGAGTGAATCGCCAATGCGTTTTGTCATGACTTGTCCCAATTGCCTGATCACCTTGAAGGTGAATGATCGCTTTAGCGGTCAGTTCGTCCGCTGCAAGTTCTGTAATCACAAGTTCGAAGCCCTCGCCCCCGATTTTCCTCCAACCGTCGGTCCCGCTGAATCCGGGGCCGACCTATCGAATATCCACTCCATCGGTGTCGAGAACGCTCGTATCTACGTGACTTGCCCCAACTGCTCGACGCTTTTGAAAGTGCGTTCCAGCTATGCCGGCAACTACGTCCGGTGTGCGAAATGTCAAAAGAAGTTTATGGTCTCAAATACCGTCGAGCCTCCTGGATGGGCGAATCCGGAAAGACCAGGCTACGGTCTTGTTAAGCAGCCTGACGGGTCGTTGACACTCCATCAGGCCGATCAGCAGCTTGACGGTCCAGCGCGATCTGACGCGCAAAGTGAACCGGAAAACGTCCGGGACGTGCTTGCTCGGATTCACAACGGGTTTCGCATTCTCCAGGAAGACCGGGCCCGGTACCGCAGAGAACGGAACACCGTCGTCACGCTCTTCAAGAAGCTCCATCGCAAGTATGATCTGCTCAAGTCGAAACGTGTGGAAAACCGGTTGGAACTCGATCGCCTCACTGACGAGCTGGCGCTGGTTCGGCAAGGGCTGGAGACATCGCAGGCCGATCATCAAGCGCTCCGTCAGGAGCACGAGCGGATTCTCACCGACCTGGAGAACCTCCGCGCCGACCGCGACACGCTCGCCCGCCAGCGGGATGCGACCGAGGCCCAGCTCCAGCAGCTTCGCGTGGAGCGTGAACAGCTCCGGTCGGAACTCGATCAGGCATGGCAAAGTCACGCTCGGCTTGATGCGGAGTTGACAAGTGTCAGAGAGAGCGTGGGCACCAGAGCGGCCGGCGAATTGGACAAGCTGAGAACGGAACACGAATTGCTGCAAACAGAAGCGGATCGCCTGCGTGAACAGGTTCAGGTCCTCCGCGCCGAGCTGTCCGATCGAGAGCATCTCGCCGAGCTGCTCGCTCAGCGTGACGAAGAGGTTCGCTCGACCCGCCTGCTGAGCGATGGGCTCGGCAGGAAGGTCCAGGGCGTCGAAGCGGCCCTGGCCGATTTGCAGGCGAGTCGGGATGACTTGAATCGGCAGTTGCGGGAGCAGCACGATCAGCTCGGGACAGTTCGCGCCGAGCGGGACCTGCTCCAGGAGCAAATGCGAGGACGGACCGAAGCCCTCAAGGCGGCTGAGGCGAGACTCGATGTGCTCACAGAGCAATTGCGTGCGCGTGAGGAGGATCTCGGCGCAAGATTGAGCGACCTGGAGCGGTTGGCCGACGAGAGGCAAGCCGCTGTGCACGAAGCCGAGGGGCTTCGTGCGAGCCTCGGACAGCTCCAGCAGGATGCTCGTCATGGGGAGCAACAGCGCGTTGCCCGGATCGCCGAACTTCAGCGCAGCCTCGATGAAGCCGAGCAGCAACACCGGAACGAACGCACGCAGCTTGCCGAGCAGCTCCGCTCGGCGCGGGCTCAGCTTGGCTCCGAAGAGTCGCGTCGGCAGGCGCTCGAGACTCGCATCGCCGAGCTGGAAGACAAGCTGAAGCAGTCCAGGATCGATCAGCGGAGTGTCCCTGAGCCGGATCGTTTTCAGCCTGCTCCCCCGCTCCCCTCGATCTTGCAGCCCAAGCTCCCCCTGCCGGAGGATGAGCTCGTGGCGGCCATCGCGGAGGTCCACGTGAAAGGTCGAGAGCAAGTTCGGTCAGTCGACCACATCAAACCCCACATCCTCACGTTCACGAAGCCGCTGATCCCGCCCAACGGCAGGCCGGCGCTTGCCCAACAGCAAGCCGCGATTGGCGTCGAGCTCGAAGCGGCCCGCCAAGAAATCGCCAAGCTGCGCGGCCAGCTTGCCGCAATGGCAGCCGCGGAAAGTGAAACATCGTCAATGCTCGAGGAAATGGGTATCAGGCTCCAGTAGCGATCGCGTGCCGTCTGGCCGCGTTGCGCATCGAGGTACGCCGCGCCGCGGTTCCGGTGACCCTTGGACGCACAAGGCCAGCCGGGAATTCCAGCATGAGAGCTGGGGACGCATCGGCATCGTTCGCTCTACGGCCCTCGGTTCCCCCTCGGACCAGCCTGGAAGGATCATTTCCTCGAAAAAAGCAAAGATGACCATTGACTTTTCCTATTCTGTCTATCATTCTTAATCACACAGGTCTACCTACAGCCCGCATCTTTACTCCGGGGTGAATCATCGTTCCCGGGGTTTTCGAGTCTTTGGAGCGGGGATCGGTGGGCATCGTTCAGGCGACCTCATCAGGAGGTCGTTCGAGTGACACCAGAGCATTCACATCAGATCGAGGAAGTATCCATGGCGAAATCTCGGCGATTCTTCCGCGCAGTGGCTTCATTGAGCGTGCTGGCCCTGACTCTCGGTACCACCCCCGTTTTCGCTCACGGCGGCGGTTCCAGCGGCGGTTCCAGTGGAGGCGGCTTCTTCAAGAAGCACATGGGCGGCGGTTCCAGTGGCGGCTCGGTTGGCGGCTTTCTGCACCATGGAGGCGGCTCCAGTGGAGGCGGCTTTCTGCACCATGGAGGCGGCTCGAGCGGCGGGTCGAGTGGAGGCGGTTTCCTGCACCACGGCGGCGGTTCCAGTGGAGGCGGCTTCCTGCATCACGGCGGCGGGTCGAGTGGAGGCGGTTTCCTGCACCACGGCGGCGGTTCCAGCGGCGGCTCTTACTGAGTAACACGGCCATTTCGGGCGTCGTCCGTGCTGGGCATCACGCCCCCGCGCGGTCGACGTCTGGCAAGCGGACTTCAGCGCGCGTTCACCGATCTCTCTTCGTCCTGATTCTCCGCGGTTCTTTCACCGGGAGTCTGTTTCGTGAGCGACCATCTGGACGAGGCAGAGAGCGCGACTCTGGCCAAGCCTGTGGGAGGTCCCGGTCTCTCCAGACCGCTGCGCTGGGCCATCAGCGTGTGGTTGGTGTGGCACCTGGGGGCCATCATCATCGCCCCGTCGGCGGTCGGCCCATCTTCGGATCTCGTGCACGCGGCCTGGGACTTCTTCGGGCCCTATGTCGAGCTTCTGTACCTCAACCACGGCTACCACTTCTTCGCCCCCGAGCCGGAGGAGAGCACGCTCGTTGCGTACGAGGCCGAGCGCCCCGACGGGACGATCATCCGCGGCCGCATCCCGGATCGCGCCATCAGCCCTCGGCTGCTCTACCACCGTTATTTCATGCTCACCGAACACATGCGCGACGCCCCCAAGGAATTCCGGGAACTCTGGTATCGCTCCTACGCGGACCAGATTGGACGCCAGTACGGAGCCAGTCGCGTTGCCTTGATCCGGCAAACTCACTTCCTGCCAACCCGCGAGCGCATCCTGCAAGGGGGACGGTTGACCGATCCGGAAGGCTATGAGGACCAGCCGTTAGGAGACTTTTCATGCACCGATTGATCAGACCGGTGTTCGACTACGTGCTTGACCTGGCACGGTCGTTCGCCGACGGCTGGAACGCATTCTGGTTCACCCCGGCAGATCCCACGCTCCTTGGTCTCTTGCGCATCCTGACCGGGCTCATGCTCCTCTACACGCACGCCGTCTGGGGCCTAGTGCTGGGGGATTTCTTCGGCCCTGTCGGCTGGCTCAGTCCGCGGCTGGTGCACGCCCTCCAGCAAGGCCAGCATACTTACTCATTCTGGTGGCTTGTTCCGGCCAACAGCATCTGGCCCGCCTACGTGGTGTCCATGGCCATCCTGGCGATGTTCACGGTGGGGCTCCGGACGCGCTTGACATCGATCCTCTCGCTGGTGGTCGTGATCTCGTATGCCCACCGCGCCCCCGAGGCGATGTTTGGCCTCGACCAGATCAACGCCATGCTGACGCTCTACCTGGCCATCGGGCCCAGCGGCCGGGCCCTGTCGATCGACCGCTGGCGAGCGGTGCGCCGATCCGGGACCACGACCCCGCCGCGACCCTCGGTCGGAGCGAACCTGGCCTTGCGGTTGATCAATGTGCACATGTGCGTCATCTACCTTTTCGCCGGCCTGTCGAAGCTGCAAGGCGAGGCCTGGTGGACCGGCGAGGCCATGTGGCAGGCGCTTGCCAATTCCGAGTATCAGACCGCCGACATGACCTGGCTGGCCTGGCATCCCTGGATCTTGAACCTGCTCACCCACATCTGCGTGATCTGGGAGGTTTCGTTCTGCTTCTTGATATGGCGGCCTCGGTTGCGTCCCTTGATGCTGGCGGGCGCGGTGGCGTTGCACGCCGGTATTGGCTTCTGCCTGGGCATGTGGACCTTCGCCCTGATCATGCTGGTCGGCTGTGCCTCGTTCCTGCCCCGCTCGCTCGTGGGAGACGCGCTGGCGGCGCTGGATTGGAACTGGTCAAGCCGTCGCTCGGCGCTCGCGACGTTTTCGCCTCCTCCGCGGCCCACGGTTGCCGGTTTCAGTCATCGTGAGCGACTTGAACCGGTTTTCATCCGGGACAGCGTTGAGTAAGAGGTCCGGCGGATTATGCCTCCCGGGCGCATCGCGCGGCAACTCCGCCGGGAACAGATCCGGTGGTGGGTCATCGTCAGCCGAGCATGGCGTCCCGTTGCGGCAGGGGCAAGGAATGTCGTCGGTCTCATTGGAAACCGTGCGCGCCGGAAATGCCCGTTTCGTCAACGAGGTCGGTTTGTTATACTATGCTTTTACCTGCCCTGAATGGATGAGTCAAAGGGACCGCGATGGCCAAACATATCTTCGTGACGGGCGGGGTCGTCAGCTCGCTCGGCAAGGGACTGACCTGCGCGTCGATCGGCATGATTCTCGAACAGCGCGGGCTGAGGGTGCGGCTCCAGAAATTCGACCCCTACATCAACGTCGACCCCGGGACCATGAGCCCCTACCAGCACGGCGAGGTCTACGTGCTGGACGACGGGTCCGAGACCGACCTCGACCTCGGTCACTACGAGCGGTTCACCCACGCCCTTCTGACCAAGGACTGCAACTACACGACCGGCAAGATCTACCTCGCGGTCATCCAGAAAGAGCGTGAAGGGACCTATTACGAGGGCAAGACGGTCCAGGTGATTCCCCATGTCACCGACGAGATCAAGGCGGCCATCCACCGCCTGGCCGAGGACGACGTGGACGTGGTGATCACCGAGATCGGCGGCACGGTCGGTGACATCGAGGGCTTGCCCTTTCTTGAGGCCATCCGCCAGTTCGCGCTGGACGTGGGGCGGGAAAACTGCCTGTACATCCACCTCACTCTGGTGCCCTATCTCAAGGCGGCTGCCGAGCTCAAGACCAAGCCCACCCAGCACTCCGTCGGGGCGCTCCGGCAGATCGGCATCCAGCCCGACATCCTGATCTGCCGCACCGAGGTGCCGATCTCCGGCGACGACAAGGACAAGATCGCTCTCTTCTGCAACGTCGACCGCAAGGCGGTGATCGAGGAGCGCGACAGGCAATTCAGCATCTATGAAGTTCCCCTCAGCCTGGTCAAGCACGGGCTCGACGACATCCTCGTCAAGCGGCTGGGGCTGAGGGCCGCGCCGCTGAATCTATCAGAGTGGAGCGACATGGTCGACCGGATCATGAACCCCAAGCACGAGGTCCGGATCGCCGTCGTGGGCAAGTACATGAAGCATCGCGACTCGTACAAGTCGGTCTACGAGTCGCTGGATCACGCCGGCATCGCCCGCCGGTCGCGGGTGCTGGTCGTGCGGGTCGAGGCCGAGGAAGTGAGCACCCGGGGAGCCGAGGCGCTTCTGGGTGGTGTCGACGGCATCCTTGTGCCCGGCGGCTTTGGCATGCGGGGAATTGAAGGCAAGATCGAGGCCATTCGCTACGCCCGCACTAACCAGATTCCTTATTTCGGCATCTGCCTGGGCATGCAGACGGCGGTGATCGAGTTTGCCCGTGACGTGCTGGGCCTGGAAGACGCCAATAGCACCGAGTTTGACAAGACAAGCGACCATCCGGTGATCGGCCTCATGGAAGAGCAGCTTTCGGTCGAACAGCGCGGGGGAACGATGCGGCTGGGGGCCTGGCCTTGCTCGCTGGCTTCCGGAAGTCTGGCCCGGCGCGCCTACGGCGTGGACCAGATCAGCGAGCGGCATCGCCATCGCTACGAGTTCAACAACAGGTACCGCGAGGTGTTCGAGGAACATGGCCTGATCGCCTCGGGAACGAGTCCCGATGGCAACATCGTCGAGATCGTCGAGCTGCGCGACCACCCCTGGTTTCTGGCGGTGCAGTTCCATCCCGAGTTCCAGTCGAAGCCGACCAGGGCCCATCCGCTCTTCCGCGATTTCGTGGGTGCAGCGCTCCAGCGCAAAGGCGTGCTCCGCTCCAGTGTTGAGCTGGACGGCAAGGTCGCGGCATCGTGAACGGAATACCGGAAGCGGCGAGGCGTATCCGCGATGGTGATTGTCGGACGAGATGTGCTGACGTCGCGGTGGAGCGAGATCGAGGTCGCGGACGGGATCATCTCCGCCGTTCGACCTTGCCCCGCTCCGGAAGGCTCGGAGGCGCCGGACCTCTGGGTCGCGCCGGCCTTCTGGGACATCCAGATCAATGGCCGCTGGGGACACTCGTTCTCCAGCCCCGACCTGACCGTGGAGCAGTTGGCCGAAATCGTCCGGGCGCAAGCCGCTCTGGGGACGGCACGGCTCTGCCCGACGTTGATCACGGCCCCGCGCGATGCGCTGCTCCACGGCGTCCGGACCATCGCCGCGGCCTGCGAGTCGTATCCCGACGTAGGCCGGATGGTCCTGGGCATTCATCTGGAGGGGCCGTTTCTCTCCGAGGTCGACGGCTATCGCGGAGCGCACCCTAAAGAGGCCATCCGCGATCCCGATTGGGTCCTTTTCAAGGAATTACAAGCGGCGTCAGGCGGGCGTATCGTCATCTTGACTTTGGCCCCGGAGCGGCCGGGCGCGATCGAGTTCATCCGCCGGGCGGCTGGGGCGGGAGTGACCATCGCCCTGGGACATACGGCGGCGGATGGCGAGACGATTCGCCAGGCCGTGCAGGCGGGAGCGAGGCTGAGCACGCACCTGGGCAACGGCATCGCCGCGACGCTCCCCCGGCATCCCAACCCGATCTGGCACCAGGCCGCGGAGGACGCCCTCTTCGCGTCGTTCATCGCCGACGGCCATCATGTCGATCCGGCCACACTCAAAGTCCTGGCCCGGGCGAAAGGACCGGGCAAGACGATCCTCGTCTCTGACGCGAGTTGGCTCTCGGGCTTGCCGCCGGGAACTTACGGCGAGTGGGCCGTGGAAGCCGCCGGCAAGATCGTCGTGGCTGGAACCCCCTACCTGGCCGGCTCCAACCAGGCTCTGGACGTGGGCCTGCGCACGCTCTTGGCCGCCACCGCGTGGCCGCTTGCCGAGGTCCTGGCCACCGTCACCCGCAATCCGGCCATGCTCCTGGGGCAGCCGGCGCCGAGATTGGAAGCCGGTCAGCCGGCGAACGTGGTCTTGTTTGAAAGCCTGTACCGGGAGGGT
Organism: Isosphaeraceae bacterium; assembly: GCA_049966735.1. GTDB lineage: Bacteria > Planctomycetota > Planctomycetia > Isosphaerales > Isosphaeraceae > Aquisphaera. The sequence continues at coordinate 1,241 of JBMFUH010000010.1, read as the reverse complement.
CGTTTTCGGGAGGGCGAGGCTCCTGCCGAGCCGGAATTTCCAGCGTGCGCAGCTCGGCAAGAGCCTCGCTCTCCCATTTCCGGGGCAGATTCTCAGATGGATGATCGAGGCAGCGTGACGATCAAGCGAACGTGCGTCGACGGCGTCTGGCACGAACCGGCGTGAAGTCATACCCAAACCTTCGTGGTCTGTTCCGGCAAGACTGCTTGCACTCCGATTGTGTAGCACACGAGGAGGGATTGAGCATGCGAGCGGCTCGGGTTTCGATCGCGGGTTTGATGGGCGTGATCCTCGTGGTCTCGCTGGCGCTGGCTGCGCTGCGGTCCAACTCCTGGATCTGGTCTGGAGCCACGACGCTGGCGACGTGTGCCCTGATCGGCCTGGCTGCCGTCGGCGCCGTCTGCCGGACCGGTCCGGAGCGGGCCGGCTGGCTGGGCTTCGCCGTGCTCGGCGGAGGATATCTCGCCCTCGTCCGCATCGCGCCCTTTGTGGCGGGCTTCCCGACCGCGAGGCTGCTCGAGTGGTTAGGGCCGTGGGTCATGCGTGGTCCGGTACAGCACCCCTATGGCAGATTCTGCTTCGCCGGCTTTGGGGATCCCTACCCCGAACCCTACTTCGAAGTCGGACACTGCCTGATCAGCCTGCTGCTCGCAGTGGCCGGAGGCATCGCTGCCCGCTTCCTCTTCGGGACACCGACTGGTGAGGCGACACCCCGGGAACCTGCGACGAGCCCAACGCCGCGATCAAGAAGCTCCTGGCTTTTCGCAGCCAGCATCATCGGCGGAGTGGGAGCCCTTCTGGTTCTGTGCATGACGTGCGTCGGTCTCGGCCTGCGACCTGGCGTGTGGACGGCGGCGGCTTGCTTTCTGATCTGGGCGCTGCTGGGCCTTGCGGCGATCGGTGCGGTTCTCGGGCAGGGCCGGAATCGTGGGATCTGGCTCGGCGCGGCGGTCTTCGGCATCGGCTATTGTGTACTGATGGCCATGGGTAGGGCGAGACGCCGAGCTGGCCGCGCTCGACTGTTGACCTCATTCTGGGCGGAGTCCGGGACTTCATTCCTTCGGCCCGTGTCGAGTTCCCGCCCGTGACAAATGCCAGCCTCGCCGCGAACGAGCGTCTCCGCCAGGCCCTCGATCAGCCAATCGACTTTCCATTCCCGAATGAGACGCCCCTGGAAGACGTGCTCAGAGGGTGTTTGGAAACCTGTGCAACTTAGGCAACGGCGAGTCGCCGGGTCATGA
>JBMFUH010000009.1:0-21299 GCA_049966735.1 Isosphaeraceae bacterium | reverse complement strand
CGACCTCCCCGCTCGGCAATCGCCCGGCGGAGCTTCCGGAGATGGATTCTCACGAGTCGCTTCGAGCAGGGTCCGAGGTCCCTCCCAACCCATACGCGGCTCCAGCAGCATTGCCGGAGCAGCTTTGTGAGCCGTTTGACCCGCACAATATTCCTCCTCGACTCAGGCTCGCATATCTGGATCACGAACGGGCCATCACGCGGCTTTCCTGGATCAACTTTGGACTGGCCGTTATCTGGGTGCCTGCCGCGATCGGAACGGTCCTGATGTCAGCGCTGATGCTCTTGCGCGCCGTCGGGATCGACCCGGTAAGCTATCAATTCCCCAGCAACATGCCGACCGGCCCCCTCTTCCTGCTCCTGACGGTGTTTCATGTCGGCTGCCTTGTCCTGAACATCTTCATCGGGGTGGGATTACGCAGGTTACGGTCCTGGGCGCGCTGGGCCGACGTCATCCTGGTGCTGATCTTTCTCTTGAGTTGCCTTGCATGCGCCGGCGATGTACTGGTCAACCATAAACCTCTGGCATGGCTCTTATGGACATCGGCTCCGGGCATCCTCGTCTTTGGTCTCGCCTTCTGGACTTTGCTTTCTCCCAAGTCCCGCGTTCTCTTCTCGGGGCACTACTCAGAACTGTCCGGTCCCACCTCCGCGCCCACACTGCCCTGCCGCAACGAGATGACAGAAAAGCTTGAATGATTCACGCGTTCCGCCTTCGCCGCGGCATCACGGCCGTGGCACCAATCCGCAAGACCGGCCAGCGCTCCCATTGGCGAATCGCATCGAGGCCGATGGGGACAACGGGCATGCCCTGGGCTCGAGTCTCTCCATGACAGGCCAGGGCGAGAAGACAGACTCCGGCGACCGCAATACTCACCGTGAACATGACGCGCTCTCCTGGAGACCGCTGAGTCTTCCGGGCGCCGGACCACACGGTCGGAATGGACGCCCGCACTTACCTGAGTCGACAGCCATAGCCTTGGGCATGATACAATATCGATCGACAACCCTGCTGAATGCGCGAGCCGATCCCCCTGTGATCGAAACAGTTCGATGGGTGATAGCAGTGCGTGGGACAAGATTCCAATCTTGTCATGGCTTGATCTCTTAACCCCTGCGTCGACAAGATTGGAATCTTTTCCCACGAGACAATCATATGAAAAGAATCATGTACATCGAGTGCAAGAGCGGAAGGCTGGAGGGTGCCGGGCGAATTGGCTGGGTCGAGTTCCCGCGCACGAGGCGATCTTACTACTACGCGGGGCGGCGGTTTCAGAAGACAAAGTCCGGCTATAAATACAACTGCCTCGATGCGGAGACTGGTGAGGAGTACTGGATCTCCGGCCCCAAGAAGGATGGAACGGACCGACTTTACGGCGGCATCGTTGAGATCGATGAAGATGCTCGTGAGGAATATTGGACGGAAGTTCGCGGCCGTTCGGACTGCTCACACCTGACCGAGTATCGCTCCTGATTGTCGCGGGTCTTGGAACGCGGACCACTGTAGCTTCAGTCGATCGCACTACCCTCAAGGAGACGGACTCAATGGAATACAGACAGCTCGGCAATTCGGGTTTCATGGTCCCCGTGCTCAGCCTGGGCACGGGCACATTCGGCGGCGGGGGAGAACTCTTCAAGGCGTGGGGCTCAAGCGACGTCGCCGAGGCCACGCGGCTGGTCGACATCTGCCTCGAGGCCGGGCTCACCATGTTCGACTCGGCCGACGTCTACTCGGGCGGGCTGGCCGAGGAGATCCTGGGCCAGGCGCTGAAGGGCAGGCGCGAGCAGGCCCTCATCTCCACCAAGGCCACCTTCCGGTGCGGGCCGGGGCCAAATGAAGTCGGCTCATCGCGCATTCATCTGATCAGCGCGGTGGATGCCGCATTGCGGCGGCTGGGGACCGCTTACATCGACCTCTTCCAGGTCCACGCCTTTGACGCCGTCACACCCGTCGAGGAGACTCTGGAAACGCTCGACGACCTCGTTCGGGCTGGGAAGATCCGCTACATCGGCTGCTCGAACTTCTCGGGCTGGCACCTGATGAAGTCGCTCGCCCTGTCGGAGAAGTATGGCCTTGCCCGCTACGTCGCCCACCAGGCTTATTACTCGCTCGTCGGCCGGGACTACGAGTGGGAGCTGATGCCGCTGGCGCTCAACCAGAAGGTGGGCACCGTCGTCTGGAGTCCGTTGGGGTGGGGACGGCTCACCGGCAAGCTCCGGCGCGGGCAGCCGATGCCCCAAACCAGCCGCCTGCACAGCAAGGTTTCCCGCGACATGGGCCCGCCGGTCGCCGACGACTACCTCTACCGAGTAGTCGACGCCATCGACGAGGTCGCCCGGGAGACCGGCAAATCGGTGCCGCAGATCGCGCTCAACTGGCTGCTCCAGCGGCCGACCGTGGCCAACGTGATCATCGGCGCGCGGAACGAGGAGCAACTGCGGCAGAACTTGGGCGCCGTCGGCTGGCAACTCTCCACCGAGCAAGTCGCCCGACTCGACGCCGCCAGCGCCACGACTCCCGCGTATCCCTACTGGCACCAGCGCGGCTTCACCGAGCGTAATCCGGCGCCGGTGTAAACCTTGTCACTCCAGTTCACGGTACGCGGCGACGATTGTCTAAAGCGGGGGTGTGGCACGCGCTTGAGATGGCGTTGCCTAACCCCTTGCCGTTAGAGCGGTTTGCAGTCGGCTTGCGCACTCATTGAATATCGTAGGGTCCGCTGTGCGGACCAATTGCTCTGGCCGTCGGTCCGCACAGCGGACCCTACGGTGAGCGATCGACCCGAAAACCGCTCTAAGATGAAGCTTGGTCAGGTCGTGAAGTCGCGGAGGTACCAGTGAGCACTCAAAAGACATCAACAAAGGAGATTCTCGTCCATCTCATCCGCCCCGGAGTCGGCGCTGAGGACTATCGACTTGCAAAAGGGTCAACCCTTGCGGATCTCCTGCGTAGGTCGGGTGCCTCGATCAAGCATCAGGTCGTTTTCCTGGACGGTGCCGACGCGGACGAGTTGATGGCTCTTCGGAATGGCTCGATCGTGACGATCGCGCCGCGGTCGAGCAACGCGCGATCGTTGGATCAGAGCCACCTGCCAAGCTCGGTGAAACAACTCAAGGCGGGAATCATCAACTGGCGAGACTTTGACCCGTCGTGGCTGCCCGGTGGCGACCAGGCACCGCTGGTCTCTGAACTGCTCACCTACCGCGACCGCCTTGACGAGCTACTCCTGCACGAGGGGCAGTTCGTCGTCATCAAGGGCAAGTCGGTCTTGGGCTATTACCGTGACCGCGCCACCGCCCTCGCGGCGGCTTTCAAGAAATATGGCGCTGGCCCGGTTCTGGTCAAGCAGATCGTCGAGGTCGAACCAGTCCGCCGGGCTGGAAGTGTCGTCCCGTAATGCCCCAGATATCGATTCCGCTCTCACCTGCCGGTGCTCTTCTCGATGTCGGAGTCGGCGCCTCGAGAAACGTGACGGGACCCATCAATCGTCCTGCCACCTGGAGGGCACTCATCGACACCGGTGCGTCCATGACGGTCGTCAGCCCGTCTGTGGTTTCGACGCTCAAGCCGCTGCAAATTGGATACGTGCCCGTCAGCCGTGCTGGTGGCGTGACGAACTTTTATAGTAATCGTCCAGAACCCAACCGACGCCAAGTACCGGCAGCGTCAGCACGACCGCCAAGATCGCTGCCGGCAGAGGGAATCGGCGATGCGTCAAAATAGCAGTCACCCAGCGCGGCAGCGGGCCGTCATCGAGCGTCGTTTAACGGTTCTCTTTCATCGAGACGCGTAGCATCCTCAGATCGTCATGACGGAGCGTGGCCCAGCGAGGACGAATCCTCGTCAGGTATCTTCGTTTCTTTCAAGGCCGGACAGTTCTTTCGAACGTACTCCATCTGGTGCCTGCCCGAGTTCCCAGTCCATCAACAAGAGAACCACAGCTTTGGAGGCCCAGTTCAGGACCTGCCTCATCAACTGCCCCTTTCCGCACCGAGGATTACTCGATCGCTCACTTCAGTGCCGGACCGCCTAGGATCCGAGCCACGAAAGTCGGCAGCCGGGACGTCGGATACCACGATCGTTCCAGTATGGAAAGTATCTTTGACATTTGCCAATTACCGAGCCCGGGAATCAACCACCCGGGGTTTCTTTCGATCGGTGTCCATGAACCTGGGACGCGCGGGGCAGGCGCACGACAGGCATGCCCAAGCTTATTGATCAACGTCCCACTGCGCGTTAGGCTCGAGTTTTGGTTTTCCTTCCACACCGACCCGAGGTATGCAGGATGAGATTCACAATGCGAACCAGCGCGACGGCGCTGGCTTTTGTTCTGGCGTCGCTCCTTCCCGCTCAGGCCGGCACGAGTGAACGGGTTCCGTCGTCCGATTGGCGGCCGCTGTTTGACGGCCACAGTCTTGAGGGCTGGAAACACGTTGGCCCCGGCGAGTTCGTGATCGAGGACGGCGTGCTCCGCACGAAAGATGGGATGGGGCTGCTCTGGTACACCCGCGAGAAATTGGGCAACTGCAAGATCCGGGTGGTCTACAAGACGAGCACCCCGCGGTCCAACTCGGGCATCTACATCCGGATCGCCGACCGGCCCAAGGAGCCCTGGTTCGCCGTGCATCACGGCTTCGAGATCCAGATCATGGACACCGCGCGCGGAGGCCGCGGGACCGGATCGATTTACACGTTCGCCAAGGCGCGGGCACAGCCCGCGAAATCGGGCGAGTGGAACACGCTGGAGATCACGCTCAAGGGCAAGCGCATCCAGACCACGATCAACGGCGTTGCGGTTGCCGAGTTTGACTCGAGCGAACTTCAGCCCCAGAAGACCGACACGGTTGGCGCTGGTAACCCGGCGCGCGGGGCCCGGCCCGAGTCGGGCTACATCGGCCTCCAGAATCACGACAAGAACTCGATTGTCTTCTTCAAGGAAGTCTCGGTCCGACCGCTTGCCTCGGAAAAACGATGAGAGATTGGAGCGGACCACGACTTCATCAAGACCCCCCCATGACAACTGGAGTACAGAACATGCAAGATCACGCGCGACCGATCTCCTGGTTTGCCCTGGCGCTGGTCGCCGCCCTCTGCATGCCCGCGCTGGGCGCTGACGAGGGCTGGACCTCGCTTTTCGACGGCAAGACGCTTAGCGGCTGGACGAAGCAAGGCGGGTCGGCAACCTACAAGGTGGAAGACGGAGCGATTGTGGGGACCACCGCCCCGTCCCGGATCAACACGTTTCTCTGCACGGGAGACTTCAAGGATTTCGTGCTTGAACTCGAGGTCAAGTGCGACCCGAGGCTGAATTCGGGAGTGCAGGTGCGTAGTCATGTTTACGACAAGGATGGTCCTGACCCGGTCGCCCACAGGCATCGGATCAAGGGGGTCGTCTACGGGCCGCAGTGCGAGATCGCGCTGCAGCAATCCGGCACGGCCGGCCGGTTCTATGACGAATCACGCCGCGACAAGTGGATCTGCGCGATCAGCCCCGCGGCCAAGCAGGCGTTCAACGACACGGGCTGGAACAAGTACAAGATCGTCGTTCAGGGGAACCGTTATCGCTCCTGGGTCAACGGCATCGCTTGTTCCGACTTCACCGACGACATCGACCAGCACGGGATGATCGGCCTCCAGGTCCACGTCGTCCCTGGCGATCAAGGTCCCTACCATGTGCGCTGGCGGAACATCCGGCTCAAGGAGTTGAAGCCGGGAGAGAAGGTCGATTGAACGCGGCCAGGCAAAGCCGCGATGATTCGCTTGCTCCTATCGCGCTTGCTCACGGCTGAGCAGATCGTTGATCGTCGGCGCCCGGCTGCGGCGCGGCATCGTTCCGCGGGCCGGGCGCGTCTTGCCTGTCACCAAGGAGTTCAATCTGAAGGCGCTGGCGCTCGCGGTCTGACCGTTCCGCCATCAGAAGGAATCGGCTCCTGAGATACTCGGTCATCGCCAGGGTCACCTCTCCCTCGCTGGAGAAGACCACATCGGCACCGGCGCGGCGCAGTCTGGAAACTCCCACGATGTAGGAGGTGCGCGCGATGACCTGGATCTCGGGATTCAGTTCCCGGGCAAGTCGGATGGCCTCTTCGATTCCTTGCATATCCCCACAGCTCAAGATCAACACCGATGCCCCGGGCAGACCGGCTTCGACCAGCGTCTGGCGATGCGCCGCGTCTCCATACACGGCGTTGATGTCCGCGGCGGCAAGTCCGCGCACGGTCTGAAGATTGAGTTCGACCACGACCGGCTGAATCTGGTTTTCCTGGAGGACCCGGACGAGGCCCTGGCCAACCGGACCGTAGCCCACGACGACCGCCCGGTGACGTTTCACTCCGTCCTCCAGGTCCTCCTTTGATCTCTCATGGCCGCCAGCCGATGCGGCCTGACGCCCCATGAGACGGGCCAACACCCCCTCAAGCGGATGGACCAAGCGGTAGAGCACCGGGTTAAGGATGATCGAAATGATGCCCGCCGCGATCAGCGTGTTCGTGGCGCGCTCGTCGAGCAGACCCAGGCTCATTCCCGTGGCGGCCAGGAGAAACGAGAACTCACCGATCTGAGCCGTGGAAACGGCGACCGCGACGGTGGTGCGCAGGGGATAGCGAAACCAAAGCATCACCGCGAACGTGGCCACCGGCTTGGCAATCAAGATCACGAATAGCGCGGCGGCGACGAAGCCGGCGGAGGCGATCAGTTCCGCGGGGCGACAAAGGATTCCGGTCGCGACGAAGAACAGGACAGTGAAGGCGTCGCGGATCGGCAGAGCCTCGGTTGCGGCCCTGAGGCTGAACTCCGTGCGGCCGACGACGAGTCCTGCCAGGAAAGCCCCCAGCGGCATGGAAATGCCAAAGAGCCGGGCTGATCCCACCGCGATGCCCAGCGCCAGGACAAGCACGGTCAGCGTGAAGAGTTCGCGAGATCGCGTTAGCGCGACCCGGGCCAGAAACCAGGGGATGACGCGCCCACCGCAGAGGGACATCGTCACGACCATGGCGGCCACCTTGATGACGGCCAGAAGCACGGCGAGCAAGAGATCCCAAAGGCCGTGGGCGGCGGGCCCAAGCGCGCTCGGCAGGAGCACAAGCACGACGATCGTGAAGAGGTCCTCCACGATCAGCCAGCCGATGGCCACTCGCCCCGTTTGGGTCTGTAGGTCGCCATTGTCGGTCAGCACCCGGGTCAGGACGACCGTGCTGGCAATCGACAGAGCAAGGCCGAAAATGATGCTCGCCGTCCAGTCCAGACCAAAGACCCGCCCGAAGAGCAGCCCCAGCACGGTGGCACTCAGGCTGCGTACGACCGCCCCCGGGATCGCGACCCGCCTGACCTGGAGCAATTCTTCCACATGAAATTGCACGCCGACACCGAACATCAGCAGAACCACGCCGACCTCGGCAAACTCCTCGGCCAGGTGCCGGTTGGCCACGAATCCAGGAGTGGTCGGCCCCACCACGACGCCCGCGAGCAGGTATCCCACAATTGGCGAGAGACCGAGGCGATGCGTCAGGTACCCACAGGCCAGGGCCGCGGCAAGACATCCAGTCAGAGTCAAAATGAGATCAATTTCTTCCATGCCGCGCCGTCTCTGGCCCCAACCTCAGGTGGCTGAAGGCCGAAAAGAACCTCAAAGGCGTCGCTGGGCCCAAGCCAGCCGGGACCTCGTAGAAACAAGCAGGCCGCTTCAATCCCCCCAGATCGAGAGCAGACCATATTCCTCGCCGCCAACTCCGAGCACTCGATCAATGTCTTGCTCGTTCTTGGAGACGCAGACCTCGCCCGCCCAATCTTCTTCCTCGATGATGCGGGCCATCTCCTCGGCCTGCGCTCGAGTCTCGGTAAGAATGTAAAGCGTGTCGGCATTCCAGATATTGTCCGGCAGATCGCGTAGCTTGATCAGGCCGGCCGTGAGCAGAAATCCCGGTTCCCGGTAATTGGCGACGCCCGGCCGGTCCAGCAGAACCGCCAGCCACAGCTCGCGATGCTTCATCGGGCTGGCAAGAACGCGCTCGCCATCCAGCGCGTTAAAGGAGTTTCGGCGCGGAAGCTCGAGCTGAATGTCTTGAACCGTGGCTTCCCGAAGCGAGAGAGACTCGTTCATCACCTCACTCCTTGAAATCACGCGGGCTTTGAGTAAGAAACTATCCGAGAACGCCGTTTCGGCGTCCCGAATCCCTGGAGAGACAAGGGGTTACGACCGTTCTCGGATAGTTTCTAAGGGTCAACAATCGCCGCCTGTCATGACCTATCGCTCCATGCTCGCGGCAATCCTGTTCTGCTGTCCAGTTCTCATTGTTCAATAATTCGACACCGGACGACAAAACGCGGGCTGAACGTCTCCCCGAGATCTGGTATCCTCAATGCCATGTCGGTCTATCGAGAAGCCTGCGACGGTCGTGTACGTGGTTTGACGGCCATCTTTTCTCCGAACTGACCCAACTGTACGAATAAGAACTTGCCGTCTCAAGACCTGGGATGGGTTTCATGCCCGCCCCACTGTGATGAGCTGCACCGGCGGGGCATGCCTCGCAGGGCATGACGCTGGATTATCCGCATCAAGAACGACGTGCCAGCGCGGCGCGCCCCACCATGGCAGAGGAGTACACCGTGGAAGCCTTCCTGAGAAGCCCTCGACGAACCCCCCGGGCGGGAATTCTGTTCATCGTCATCCTGGCGCTCTGCCCTCTCGTGGCGCTTGGAGCCAACCCGAATGGTCAGGAGAAAGACAAGCCCAAGCCGGCCGTCAAACCGGCGGATGCCAAGGCTGCGAAGGTCAGCTACGACAAGCAGATCCGGCCGATCTTCCAGGCTCATTGCCAGGGCTGCCACCAGCCGGCGAAGGCGGGAGGGGCCTATGTGATGACCTCGTTCGACCGGATGATCAAGGGGGGAGAGTCAGACATCCAGGCCATCGTGCCAGGCAAGCCGGGCGAAAGCCACTTGATTGAGTTGGTGACGCCCACCGGTGGCAAGGCCGAGATGCCGCGGGACAAGCCCGCCCTGGCCGAATCCGAGATTGCACTCATCACTCAATGGATTTCCCAGGGGGCCAGCGACGACTCGCCCCAGAATCCGGGCAAGCGTTATGACATGGAGCATCCGCCCGAGTACACCCGCTTACCGGTGATCCCGGCCGTCGCGTTCTCGCCTGACGGTTCGCTCCTGGCGGTGGCCGCCTTCCACGAGGTCTTGCTCTGGAAGGGAGACGGCTCCGAGCTGGTCGGCCGGCTGGTCGGTCTTTCCGAGCGCGTCGAGTCGCTGGCGTTTTCTCCCGACGGCAAGCGTTTGGCCGTCACCGGCGGACGCCCCGCGCGAATGGGCGAGATCCAGGTGTGGAACGTCGCCAGGCGAAAGCTGCTCCTCTCCGTCCCGGTGACCTACGACACGATCTTCGGGGCAAGCTGGTCGCCCGACGGCACCAAGATCGCCTTTGGCTGCGTCGATAACACGGTGCGTGCCATCGACGCCAAGACGGGTGAGCAGGTTCTTTTTTTGGGTGCCCATACGGACTGGGGACAGGATACCGTCTTTTCCGTGGACGGGTCGCATCTCATCTCGGTTGGCCGCGACATGACGGCCAAGCTGACCGAGGTCGCCACCCAGCGGTTCGTCGACAATATCACCTCGATCACGCCAGGGGCGCTCAAGGGGGGACTGGCGGCCGTCGCGCGGCACCCCAAGCGCGATGAGATCGTGGTGGGCGGTTCGGATGGCGAGCCCAAGCTCTACCGCGTCTTCCGGCAGACGACCCGGGTGATTGGCGACGATTCCAACCTGATTCGCGAGTTCCCCGCGCTGCCGGGCCGGGTTTACAGTGTGGCCGTCTCCGCCGACGGCAAGCGCATCGCCGCCGGCAGCAGTCTCGATGGCTCCTCCGGCGAAGTCGCGGTCTACAACTATGATTTCGACACGGCCCTCCCCGCCAACATCAAGGCCATCCAGGAAAAGGTCGTCACATCCCGCTCGGCTCAGGAGAATTCCACCCTGGACGCCTACCATAAGGCCGGCGTGAAGCGAATCTCCGACGTCAAGATACGCCAAGGGGGGGTCTATTCGGTCTCGTTCCGGCCCGATGGCAAGATCCTGGCGGCGGCCGGAGGCGATGGCATCGTCCGGCTGATCAACCCGGAATCGGCAGCGATCGTCAAGGAATTCGCACCCGTCACGGTCAAGACCACGTCGGTGGCCCAGAATGCCGCGGTCACGACCATCGCTCCGAAGCAAGAAGAAGCCGTGGGAACGGAGACGCTCCCCAAGGGAGCGGTCCTGAAGGCCCTCGACGTTCAGCCCAGGGAGATCCGTCTCACCACCAGGTTCTCCTATGCTCAGATTCTGGTCACGGGAAAGCTCGCGTCGGGAGAAACCATCGACGCCACGCGGATGGTTGAGCCCACGTTATCATCCGGCATTGCCACGGTGTCTCGCTCGGGACTGGTGCGGCCGGTTGGCGACGGCAAGGCGACGCTGTCGCTCAAGCTGGGAGGGAAGTCGGTAGACGTTGCCGTGGTCGTGCTCGGACTGGGCAGTCCCGTGCATGCCGACTACATCCACGACGTGGGCCCGGTGCTCTCGCGGCTGGGTTGCAATGCCGGCACCTGCCACGGCTCGGCCCAGGGCAAGAACGGCTTCAAACTTTCGCTGCGGGGCTATGACCCTCTGTTCGACGTCAGGGCGCTCGTCGACGACCACGCCTCGCGGCACGTCAACCTGGCCTCGCCCGAAGACAGCATGATGCTGGATAAGCCCACCGGCGCGGTGCCCCACGTGGGAGGGGCCTTGATCCAGCCCGGAGAGCCCTATTACGAGATCATTCGCTCCTGGATCGCCGACGGCGCGAAGCTCGATACGACCACTCCGCGCGTGACGAAGATCGAGGTTTCCCCGGCCAATCCGATCGTGCCAAGGATCGGGGGCAGGCAACAGCTTCGGGTTCTGGCGACCCATGCCAGCGGCGAGGTCCGCGACGTCACCCGCGAGGCGTTCATCGAAACCGGCAACATGGAGGTCGCCGTGGCCAACAAGTCCGGCCTCATGACGGCGTTGCGCCGCGGCGAGGCCCCCATCCTGGCCCGCTATGAGGGAGCCTATGCATCGACCACGCTGTCTGTCATGGGAGACCGCGGCGGCTTCGTCTGGACGCAGCCACCCACTTACGGACGGATCGACGAGCTGGTCGCCGCCAAGTGGAAGCGAATGAAGATCATCCCCTCGGGGGTGTGCTCCGACGCCGACTACCTGCGCCGGATCTACCTTGACCTGACCGGATTGCCCCCCACAGCCGACGACGTGCGCGCGTTCCTGGTTGATCACCATGAGTCGAAAGTCAAGCGCCAGGAGGTTGTCGATCGCCTGATCGGTTCGCCCGACTACGTCGATTACTGGACGAACAAGTGGGCCGACCTGCTTCAGGTCAACCGCAAGTTCCTCGGGGTGGAAGGCGCGATGGCTCTCCGCAACTGGATCCGTTCCCAGATCGCCGCGAACACTCCATACGACACGTTCGTGCGGTCGATCGTCACGGCGTCGGGGTCGAACAAGGTCAACCCGCCGGCCGCTTACTTCAAGGTGCTGCGCGAGCCCGCGGCTATCATGGAGAATACCACCCAGCTCTTCCTGGGCGTGCGGTTCAACTGCAACAAATGCCACGACCACCCCTTCGAGCGCTGGACTCAGGACCAGTACTACCAGACCGCTGCCTTCTTTGCCCAGGTGGGACTGAAGGGCGACCCGGCCAGTGGAGGGCGGACGGTGGGCGGCACCGATGTCGAGGCCCCCAAACCTCTCTTCGAGATGGTGGCCGACACGGGCTCCGGAGAGATGATCCACGATCGGACGAAGCAGGTCGCCGCTCCCAAACTTCCGTTCAAGTGTTCCTATGAGAAGCCATCTGGCAAAGTCCCCCGCCGAAGCGAGCTGGCCGCTTGGTTAACCTCGAAAGACAACCCCTACTTCGCCAGGAGCTATGTCAACCGGCTCTGGGGCTACCTCTTCGGCGTCGGGATCATCGAGCCGCTCGACGACATCCGCGCCGGCAATCCGCCCACGAATCCCGAGCTGCTCGACTATCTCACCGAGGAATTCGTGAGGAGTGGGTTCAATGTCCGGCACATTGTGCGGCTGATCTGCACCTCACGGACGTACCAGCTCTCGGTCGACACGAACAAGTGGAACGCCGACGACAAGGTCAATTACTCCCACGCGATCGCCCGGCGGTTGCCGGCCGAGGTGCTGCTGGACGCGGTGTACCGTGTCACCGGCACGAGGTCGAGATTCCCCGGTGTTCTCGAAGGCACCCGCGCCGCGGCCCTGCCCGATTCCGGAGTCGAGCTGCCCAGCGGATTCCTGACCACCTTCGGCCGGCCGGCTCGAGAGAGCGCTTGCGAATGCGAGCGGACAAGCGGCATGCAGCTTGGCCCGGTCATGGCCCTCGTGAGCGGCCCGACGCTCGGCGACGCCATCGCCGACCCCAACAATGACTTGACCCGGCTCGTCTCCGGCGAAAAGGACGATGCCCGGTTGATCGACAACCTCTTCATCCGGATCCTCAACCGGCCGGCAAGGCCCGACGAGATCGCTACCTGCCTGAGCGATCTGCAATCGATCGATCTCGACCATCGCAAGCTCGCCGAGAATCTGGGCAAGCGCGAGATCGAGTTCGCCCTCAAACGGCCCCAGCTTGAGCGTGACCGCCTGGCCGCGATCACGTCGGCCACGGCCGCGCTGGCGGCCTACGAGAAGGAGCTGACGCCACGGCTCGCCCGGAAGGAAAAGGAAAGGGCCGCGACGACCGCCAAGCTCGAGGCTGATCTGAAGACCTACGAATCGACGGTCCTCGCCAAGAAGATCGCCGACTGGGAAAAGGCACAGTCGCTGGCCGTCCGCTGGAAGACCCTCGAGCCCTCCTCACTGAAGGCGGGCGGGGATGTGACTCTGACCAAACAGCCTGACGGCTCAATCCTCGCCACGGGCAAGAGCCCGAGCCAGTCCGTCTACACCATCATTGCCGAGACGGACCTGACCGACATCACCGGACTGCGGCTGGAAGTTTTACCCAGCGATGGCCTGCCCAGCAAGGGCCCCGGTCGTGCGCCCGACGGCAACTTCGTGCTCACCGAGATCGAGGTTGCCGCGGCGCCCAAGGCAGACCCGAAGCAGGCCAAACCCGTGAAGCTTCAAACTCCTCTGGCCGATTTCAGCCAGGAGGGCTACGCGGTCGCGCAGGCGGTTGACGGCGACCGTACGAATCAGGGGACCGGCTGGGCTGTTTCGCCCACCACGAGCGTGCCCCACTGGGCCACTTTCGAAACTGCGGCGCCCGTTGGCAAGCCTGGCGGAACTGTGATCACGGTGAGGCTGCATCACCGGTTCAATGCCCCTCAGTTCACGTTGGGCAGGTTCCGGCTTGCCGTCACCCGCATTCCCCGGCCGATCGGCCTGGGAATCACCGATCAGTTCCGGTCAATCATCGCCACCGTCCCTGAACTGCGGACCGAGGCCCAGCGCAACGCCCTCCTGTCGTACCACCGGATCATGGACCCCGAGTGGCGCAAGAAAGTGGCCGCCGTGGCCGCGAGCAAGGCCCCGTTGCCGACCGATGCGCGCCTTGCCGAGCTCAAGGACCAACTCGAGCACGCCCGGCGCCCGGTTCCTTTGGATCCGGTGCTCGAGCAGCTCCGCCACGACTTGGAGATGAGCATCCAGCAGGCGGCCACCCGCCGGCTGACCGCCGCGCAGGACATCGCCTGGGCCCTGATCAACAGCCCGGCGTTTCTGTTTAATCACTGAGTGAGGGAACAGAAGCGAATGACCGTCCCACAGTCAAAGGAGGCAAGATTTTTCTATCGATGTGCTCTTCAGCGATTTGACGAAGCACGGGTGCTTCTCGATGCGGATCGCACGACAGGGGCGGTGTACTTGGCGGGCTACGGCGTTGAATGTATGCTTAAGGCGCTGATCCTGTCTGCTGTTCCCCCAAGCAGAACGTACTCGGTGCTTCAGACGTTTCGAGGTCATCGCGCTCATGATTTCCAGTGGTTGAGAGATGAGTATCGGCTCAATGGTGGCGCACATCCCCCCCGAGAAGTCAATCGTTGCTTTACTTTGGTCGATCGATGGTCGACCGAGATGAGGTATTCGCCCGGAAACATCAAGGAAAGGGATGCAGAACGCTTCTTCGAGGCGGCACAGGTCATTCTCGGTTGGTCGGATGGGAGGCTTTGAGATGGCAGTGGAGATCCTCAAAGGTGAGCGAGACGACATCATGGGGCAGATCGAGGCTGTCCTCGAGACGTATCAGCGTGACCATGTGAAAGCACAGATCACCATGTACCGTCAAAACTCGATGTCGGTGCGCATCCGGATCATCGACCCGGATTTTACAGGTATGAGTAAAGCAGATCGCAATGACCTTGTCTGGAATTACCTCGACAGGCTTGCCGAGGACGCGCAGGCCGACGTCAGCGTTCTTCTCTTGCTGACTCCATCCGAGACGCCAAAGTCCTTCGCCAATATGGAGTTTGAGGATCCTGTGCCATCGACTCTGTAGAGCAATGCCAATCAGGTGGCGAGGCAATGCTACGGTGTTTGGGGAAGGAAGAGGCCCGTTCTCTCGATTCCATGAGTGATCACTTCAATCCCAATCCAGGAGCCATCCCATGATCATCGTCCCAGGACAGGCAGGAAAAGACCTGTGTGATCCGCAGCTCGGCATGACCCGGCGCGACATCCTTCGTGTGGGAGGCTCGGGCCTCCTGGGCTTGAGCTTGGGCTCGATGCTCCAGCTTCAGGTGGCCTCGGCACGCGCCGCGGACGTGACCGCCGGTAATCGCGACGCCCCCGGTTGGGGCAAGGCAAAAAACATCATCATGCTCTACCTTCAGGGCGGCCCCAGCCATCTCGACCTCTGGGACCCCAAGGAGAACGTGCCCGCGAACGTCCAGAGCGCCTTCAAGAAGATCTCCACCAAGGTGCCCGGGATCGACGTGATGGAGACGATTCCCAAGCTGGCCCAGGTCACCGACAAGTTTACTTTCATCCGGTCGATGAGCTACACGCCCAACGGCCTCTTCAACCACACCGCCGCCATCTACCAGATGATGACCGGTTACACGACCGACAAGGTCAGCCCGTCGGGCCAGCTTGAGCCCCCCAGCCCCAAGGATTTTCCCAACTTCGGCGCGCAGATCATCCGGCTGCGGCCGCAGAACATCCCCATGCTTCCCTTCGTCATGCTCCCCCGCCCGCTGCAAGAGAGCGGCGTCGTCGGCAAGGGAGGAACCGCGGGTTTCTTGGGCAAGGCCTACGACCCGTACACCCTCTATCCCGACGGCGACGACATGGACATGAACAAGATGGACCGGATCAAGGTTGACGACCTGCAACTTCGACCCGAGGTCTTCGCCTTGCGACTCCAGCGCAGGGCCAAACTTCGCGAGGCGCTCAACGCCGGCATGAAGTCGATCGACCAAGCCGTCGCGGATTTCAAGCTCAACGAATACTATGACCGGGCTCTCAGCCTTGTCGTCTCGGGCCGGGCCCGCGAGGCGTTCAACCTCAAGGCCGAGCCGGATGCGACCCGAGATCTGTACGGTCGCAACACGTTCGGCCAGAGCTGCCTCCTGGCGCGGCGGCTCATCGAAGCCGGTACCAAGGTCGTCGAGGTCATCTGGCCCAAGGTCGCCAACTCCGACAATCATTCCTGGGACCACCACGTCGACCTCACCAACCGGATGAAGAACAAGTCCGGCCCCATGCTCGACCAGGGACTCTCCGGGCTGCTCACCGACCTGGACCAGCGCGGGCTCTTGAACGAGACCCTCGTGGTGGCCGTGGGTGAATTCGGCCGCAGTCCGCAGAAGGGCGTCAGCACCTCCGGCAACGGCAACAGCGCCGATGGGCGCGATCACTGGCCCTATTGCTACACGGCGGTCATCGCCGGCGCGGGAATCAGGCGGGGTCACATCCACGGCAAGTCGGACAAGACCGGCTCGGCCCCTCTCTCCGATCCGGTTCATCCCGGCGAGCTCCTGGCCACGATCTATCATGCCTTCGGCATCGATCCGGGCACGATGGTCCTCAACCACCTGAACCAGCCTCGCGAGCTGGTCAAGGCCGACGCCGTGACGCGACTTTTCGGGTAAATCCGCCTCAAGACGGCTCGTCATCCATGTGAAATCCAGCCGCGACGAGTTCGGCAAGCGCGGCAAGGGCTGCCTGGGCGTCGCAGCCCCGGGCCTCGATCTCGAGCGTGTCGCCGCATTCCGCGGCCAGACACGTCATCTCGAGCAGGCTCTTGCCGCTGGCCTTGGTGCCGTGAAAATAGACCCAGATCTGGGACTGGAACGAGCTGGCCAGCTTGACGAACCGGCTCGACGGCCGCATGTGCAGACCATAGGTGTTGACGATCGTCACCTGACGGCTGGCAATCTCGGGGTTGCATTCCATGGGGCACATGCCTCGCCACTCTATCCAGAAGGCGATCCACGTCGATCAGTTTCCTCTTCTCCTTTATACATCGTGTTTTCCTCCGTGTTCAGTCCCCTCAGCCCAGACCGAGTCACCAGGATGCTGCCGGTCAAGCTTTCCTGCCGCCAGAACCGCGGTGAAGATCGCCCCGGGAACTACCTGCCCGCACCCCAAGGCTAACGCTCTTGCCCGCCCTTGAGCAGACCCGCGACATCGTACCGACTGCCCGGGGCCGTCTCCAGCCTCACGGTTTTCCCGCCCAGACGCACGGTCGCCGTCCTGCCGAGCCGGGAGTGAACTGTCGCCGTGGTCAGCTTGCCGTCCTGCCACGCGATGTCGACCTCGAACCCTCCCCTGGCGCGCAGGCCCTTCACGGAGCCCGCCGGCCAGGCCCTGGGCAACGCGGGAAGCAGGTGGATCTCGCCAGGAGCGGCGTGGCTCTGCACGAGCATCTCGGCAACGCCAGCCGGGAAAGCAAAATTGCCGTCCATCTGAAACGGAGGATGGCTGCCAAACAGGTTGGGATACACTCCTCCAGGCCCCAGACGCAGCGTGCGACGGATCAGCCCGAAGGCATGATCACCGTCGCCCAGCCGTGCCCAGAGGCTGATCTTCCAGCCCGACGACCAGCCGGTCCCTTCATCACCGCGGACCTCGAGCGATTTGCGTGCCGCGGCGAGCAGGTCGGCCGTGTCGCGCGTGATCTGGTTGCCCGGGTAAAGGGCCCAGAGGTGCGAGAGATGCCGATGGTGCATCTCGGTCTCGCCAAACGGCCGGAACCATTCCTGCAAGCGGCCCTCCGGACCGATCTGGAGTGGATAAAGCTTCCCCAGGGCAGTGACCAGTCTGGCACGGAACGGCTCGTCCATCCCCAGAGTCTTCGAGGCGGCGATGCAATGCGTGAACAGGTCGTGAATCAGCTCCAGGTCCATGCTGCTGGCCATGCTCACGGCCGAGTGCTTCCCATCAGGAGTCCTGAACTGGTTCTCGGGCGAGGTCGAAGGCGCCGTGACAAGATGTCCCTTGCCGTCATCGATCAGGAAGTCGAGACAGAACTCCGCTGCGCCTTTCATGAGGGGGTACGCCGTATCGCGGAGGAATGCCTGGTCGCCACCGAACTCGTAGTGCTGCCAGAGGTGCTGACAGAGCCACGGACCGGACATCGGCCAGAGCGCCCAGGTGGAATCTCCATGACCGAAATCGCCCACCGGTGCAGTCTGGCTCCAGACGTCGGTATTGTGGTGGGCAACCCATCCGCCGCAGCCGTAATTGATCCGGGCTGTCTTGCGGCCGTTGATCGAGAGACCGCAGATCAGGTCGAACAGCGGCTCGTGACACTCCGCCAGGTTGGTCACCTCGGCAGGCCAGAGGTTCATCTCGGTGTTGATGTTGATCGTGTAGTTGCTGCTCCAGGGCGCGCGAATTTCGTCATTCCAGAGCCCTTGCAGATTGGGAGGCTGGTCGCCTGGACGAGAGCTGGCGATGAGGAGATAGCGACCGTACTGGAAATGCAACACCACCAGCCCCGGATCGTCGGCGCCAAGTCGTTGCACACGCTGGTCGGTCGAAAACGCCCGTGCCGGTTCGGGCGATGGTCCGAGATCCAGCGCAACACGGCGGAATAGCCGCTGATGATCGCGCACATGATTCCCCAGGAGCTGCTCGTACGACTTACCGGCTGCCGCGGCAAGCTGCCGCGCGGCGACTGGTCCCGGATCTCGACCCTCGCGAGCCGGTGATCTGGCAAAACCGCTAAAGCTGGTCGCCGCCGAGAGCAAGAGCGTGACGGCGGTGGCTTGCTCGACGTGCAGCGCGTCGTGATCGGCGGAGCTTGATCCCTCTTCGACGAGGGCACGCAGGTGACACTCAAACGTCATTCCTTCGCCACGCTCGTCCGTCGCATAGACGATCGGGTTGGGGCGATTGTAGTAATTGGGGTCAACATGGGCCGGTGCCTTGCCGTGCAGGATCAGCACGTTGTTTTCGGTCCTCGTCCGAAACTGGAGCTGGCTTCCCAGCCGGGCAGTGAAAGTCAGACTGCGCGGGCGGCTCGCTGTGAGGCGGACCACGAGAACCTGGTCGGGATGGGAAATGAACAGTTCCCGCGAGTAGACCACATTGTCCAGCGAATATTGCACGCTGACCGCGCCGCGGTCGAGGTCAAGAGTTCGCCGGTAATCAGCAACCTGGGCCGGCGCGCTTGCTCCGGGGCGGCCGAATTGCAGACGTAGATCGCCCATCGGCAGGTAAGTCTGGGTGTAGGGCCCCATCATCTTCTTACCGAGATGGTGGGCCTGGGCGAACTTGCCCGCGAAGATCAACCGGCGGATCTCCGGAAGCATCTTCAGAGCCTGAGGATTGTCACAGTCCTTGGGGCCGCCCGACCAGAGCGTGTCGTCGTTGAGCGGAATCCGCTCCGAGAGCACTCCGCCAAAAACCATGGCGCCGAGCCGGCCGTTGCCCAGCGGCAACGCTTCCAGCCATGCTCCGGCTGGCCGGCGGTACCAGAGACAGAGCGCCTGCTCCGCCGGCCGCGCTTTGCTGTTGATTTCAGGCGCGCCGGCTTGAATTGAGGCGGTGCCAATCAGTAAAATGAGTTGTAGAGCATTTCCGAGGATAATTCTCGGCTGCGGAGCTGTGGTTCCCATTGTGGAGTTCCTGCTCATGCGTCGTGACACAAATGGATTGTATTCCCCTGAGAGCTCCGCGCTCGCAGTGCTCATGGAAGAAGCTGAAATGCTTACAAACCGAGCGTGTCGCCTGTCGGTTTCCTGCTGTTCATCCACGCTCGCGGTTCTCCCTTCCTCCGAACTCGCTCGACGGATTGATCTCAAAGCCAGGCCGTATTTTACGGCAGATGGAGCTTTCAACGCCACGTGCGAGTCCGGAGCCTTTCTCCCTTTCTGGCGTTTTTTGAGTTCTGGTATGGGTGTTGCTCAGAGTGGTGGCTTGAAGTTTCTCAGATCATGGGAAACTCACACATCGCTCTTTCGACCTTTGAATCTCCTTCCCAAGGAGGCGACCATGAGTGCCAAGAAGCGTCGCAAGATCTACGGTGTCCGTCGGGAGACTCGTCGGCCTCGAGGCTGGACCCGCTGGTTCCAGGAGGGCCTTTTTGAGTCCGACTCGTCGGGTAGTATTCGCCTGCGCACGGTGTTGTGGGGGCAGAAGTAGATCCAGCGGCGTGGGCGAGTGGTCGTGAAGACGTGTCGAACTCGGGTCGTTCGCGATGCAATCCGGACGAAACATCTTCGAAGTCGAGATCTGACCATAAACTCCTGAACCACTCGCCCTCACGCGATGATGCCGTGCGCGATCTGGCCGCTGACGTCTGTCAGGCGAAAGTCTCTGCCGCTGGAGCGGTAGGTGAGGCGTTCGTGGTCCAGCCCCCTCAGGCGCGGGACCGTGGCGTACAGATCACGCGAGTACATCTGATCGGCCACGGCGCGGCAGCCGAACTCGTCGGTGGCTCCGCGCACGTGGCCTGCCTTGACGCCGCCGCCGGCGGCAACGCCTCATTCCGGCCGCATCGATTCGAGAATCGACTGCGCCCAGGTCGTGTCTCCTTCATTCAACGACGGAACCGGCGGCTTCTTGTAATTCAAGCGGAGGTCGAACCGTGCCCGGTTGTAGAGCGCATGGAGCACCGCGCCCAAGTCCAGAGTGGGTTCCTCATCACCCGGCAGAAGAGGAATCGGTATGGCGGGAACGGGCTGGCGAACGCCGAAGGTGTAAAGCTTTGCCTTCGTGTGCATGATTCCCCGGCGGACCAGGATCCGGTAATGGGTGCGCGGGGGTTTGCAATTCAAGGGCATCGCCCGGCCGGCACGGAGCAAGTCGATCTCGATCAAGTTCGTCATCGAGCTCAAGATTCGTTTCCGCTTCTCGATATACTCCTTGCGGCCTTCGGTGTGGATCTTGTTGGTGGGCGAGAGAATCTCCAGAGCCGTGACCAGGGTTCCTTTCTCCACGTCGTGGATTTCCAGATACCACTCCTGTAACGTATCGTTGATGGGTATCTCGACGTCGAGCACGCCAACAGCCGTTGTTTCCTCGGCCTCAACTGGCTCGTAAGCGACCTCCACGGCCCCGGGCCGACCCATCAAGATATCGGGCCTTCCCACGAGGATTAACTCTCCAGGTTCGAGCATGTAGACGCGCTGTTCGGTTCCGACGTAGTACTTCGGCGCCACGCGCGGGACGAGTTCATCGCGGATCGCCGTGATCAAGCTGTTATGCACATCCGGCCAGATCGCCGGATGCTCCAGCCAGGGGTCCATGCCGGGAAAAGGTGGACGCATGGGATACCTGAATCTCCTTGGTTCAATCAGGCCAGAATCCCCTTGACCGGGTGGTGCTCCTCCACGCCGGTGAGCCGCATGTCGAGACCCTGAACCTTGACAGTCAGCCTGCGGTGATCGATGCCCAGGCAGTGCAGGATCGTGGCGTTCAAGTCGTGGATATGCACCGGGTTCTCGACCACATTATAGCAGAAGTCGTCGGTCTCGCCGTGGACGACCCCCTTCTTGATCCCTCCTCCGGCAAACCAGACGGGAAAGCACTTGGGATGATGATCGCGGCCGTAGTTGGCGCGAGAGAGCGCCCCTTGGCAGTAGATCGTCCGGCCGAACTCGCCGCCCCAGACCACCAGCGTATCATCGAGCAGCCCGCGCTGCTTGAGGTCGGTGATGAGCGCGTAGCAGGGCTGGTCGACGTCCCGGCACTGATTGGGCAAGTCCCCAGCGATGTTGAAGTGCTGATCCCAGCCACGGTGGAAGATCTGCACGAACCGGACGTCGCGCTCGACCAGTCGTCGGGCCAGGAGCGCGCAGCGGGCG
>JBMFUH010000008.1:0-21392 GCA_049966735.1 Isosphaeraceae bacterium | reverse complement strand
GGAAGAGTCTGCGCGGATGTGCGACGCTACTGGTTTTTGGGGAAACTACTGTTTAGGCCCATAGCGCACGCTAATCGTTGCGGGCGGGAACCAATTGAATTGGGATACATATGCATGTGTTGCGATCACGATCTGGTGCAGGTTGTTCAGGCACTCCGCCCGCCGCCCAGCCTCGCGGGCCGACTGCACGGCCGGCAGGAACAGCCCGATCAGGATGCTGATGATCCCGATCACCACTAGCAGCTCGATCAGGGTGAAACCGCGCCCATCTGCATTCTTTCTCATGACCCGTCCTCCTTCGCTTCAGGAAGAACGAGAACGCTCAACGAAACGGACGGCTGGTCCGGATGGTCGGTCTTGATCGCGATGTCGACCGCCCGGCTGGCCGGGGCTCGCGACGCGTCGAGCCGGAGCGACAGCACTTGCCGGACAGCGCACTGACGTGGCAGCTCAGCCTTCCCTGACAAAATCGGGCTCGAGACTTTCTCGACGCGGAACGGCCGCCCGTCGGAGATGACGAGCACCGTCTGCTGGACCGGCTTCGCGGATCGATGGAGCACGAGACCCGACGGCGAGCCCCGGAGCCGCGGCCGCACCTCCCACGAGACGGGCCGCGTCTCGGTCTGGCCATCCGGCCAGGAGAACGTGACTCCGCCGCCCCTCGATCCGGCTTGCTTCTCCGCGGGGATCGTGACGATCATCTCACGGGACGCCTCGACCAGACCGTCGGCATCCGACTTCGTGGCTGCCTTTCCGCGAAACGCGACCTCGAGCGGCGATGAAACCGAGAGCTTCTCGGGCAGCGAGCGCCCCTGGTTTCCCTTGCGCCGGGCCGTTAGCAGAAAGGTCTGACGCCCCGACTGACCGAGGGCTACCGATGTCGTCGAGCCCTCGAGCGGTTGCATTTCGAAAGCCGACACGAGACGGGCCTGGAGCGCGAGCGTACGAACCGGCCGCTCCTTCTCGCCGGTCTCCACAGTGAAGAGGACCGCTTTGAGTCCCGACCGGTAACCCGGCTTGAATGAGACCGGAACCTTTACCTCGCCTGCTGGCGGGATCGAACCGGGCAACGGCCCGACCGACGAGCAGCATGGCGTGAGCGCTGCCGCGCCGATCAGCCGGAGCGGGCGCTTGCTCTCGTTCTTGAGCGTGAATTCATGACGGAGAGTCTGCCCCTGAGCGAAGATCACGCCGAGGTCGTGAACTTGCGCGGAGGACACATTACCCCCCCCCGGTATCGGATCACCGAAGGTTGCGGACAGGTCCGGATCAGGATCCTTCGCCGCCGAGCAACCCGCGACGGCAAAAGCCAGCGCCATGCACGAAAGGCGGAACGCCGCCATGGCACTCCCCCGTCGAAACCTCTTCCGAGGACGGTTTTCGCCCACAGAACCCGCCTGGTCCGCGAGCCGTACATCGGCAATATGAGCGGCCCACTCGCACAAGTCAAGAAAAAAAATCACGGACCGTGAAAAATGTCGCGCTCATGGCGTGTCGTCCATTGACCTATCTGTCAGTCTGGCCTACCGGCATGCGGTCCTCCCCTTCAAACCTCCGCGCGTCGGCGACGCCGTGTGACCGGGCGTCGCCAGATAGCGGGAGCGAATCGTCGACTTCTCTGCAAACAGTTTGTCAAATCTTCATACCCAACGATTTGCTCAAGATATCTTGACTATTGGGAAAATTTGGGGGAAGATCGAACTCAGTTCCATTGGTCGACTTTTCTTTTTGAACTTTCATGTTCTCCGGTCGTGTGCCCACCGGTTCCGGAAACCACGCCGGGGAAAGCCCGTCAGCGAGGCCGGCATGACCACTATTGCGCGGAGCGATCGGCTCGGTCAGTTGTCCCCTGATCTCGAGAGCCAGAACGGCCGTGAGCACCCCTATCCGGGCGTACCCACGACCTGCGACGGCGCCGAGGCCGTGGTCTATGTGGACACCCACGTTTGCCAGGCCGCGGGAGCCTATCCGATCACCAGCTCGACCACCATGGGCGGGGGCTTCAACGCCGCCGTGATGAACGGCGCCACCAACCTCTGGGGCGACCCGCTGCTCTTCTTCGAGCCAGAGAGCGAGCATTCCGCGGCCAGCGTCTGCGAGGGGTTCGCGGTCGCCGGCGGCCGGGTGACCAACTTCACCTCCGGCCAAGGGCTCGTGCTCATGAAGGAAGTTCTCTACACCATCGCGGGCAAGCGCCTGCCGGTGATCATGAACATCGGCGCCCGGGCGCTCACCAGCCAGGGACTGAACGTCCACGCCGGCCATGACGACATGATGTCGGTGGCCGACTGCGGCTGGGGCATGATCTTCGGCCGCAACGCGCAGGAGGCCGGCGATTTCGCGCTCATCAGCCGCCGAGCCGCCGAGGCCTCGTTCACCCCGTTCTTCAACGTCCAGGACGGGTTCCTCACGACTCACACCGTCGAGCGTGTTCGTCAGCCCGAGCCGGAGTTCATGAAGGACTTCATCGGCGACCCCAAGGTCAAGCTCTTGAACTTGATGGACCCCGCCAACCCGGTCATGTCGGGCGTCGTGCAGAATCAAGATTCATACATGAAGGGCAAGCTCGCCCAGCGCTGGTATTACGACCAGGTCGGTCCCGCTCTGGAAGACGCTTTCGGTGAATTCTACCGCCAGACCGGCCGGCGTTACGATTTCCTGGAGCCTTATCGCTGCGACGACGCCGAGTACATCGTGGTCGGCATGGGCTGTTACATGGAGACCGTGAAGGCAACCGTCGACTACCTGCGCGATGTCAAGGGCATCGCCGCCGGCGGCCTCACCGTCTTCGTCTTCCGGCCTTTCCCCGCCACCCAGCTCATCGAGGCGCTCCGCGGCTGCAAGGCGGTCACCGTGTTCGAGCGGATGGACGACCCGCTCTCGACCACGGGCAACCACCTCACCCGCGAGCTCAAGGCGGCCTTCTGCGACGCGATGACCGGCCAGGGCGGTCACGAGCGGATCGACCAGGTCCCGCGCATTTACGGCTGCTCGGCGGGACTGGGATCGCGCGACGTCCGCCCGGGCGACATCATCGCCGCCTACGAGAACATGATCCAGGACGGGCCGGAATTCTTCTGCATCGGCATCGATCACGCCCTGGCCCTACCCATCACCGAAGACCCCGACCTGCGGCCCCACGGCGGCTTCTCGATGCGCGGGCATTCGGTCGGCGGCTTTGGCTCGGTCACCACCAACAAGGTCATCGCCACCATCGCCGGCGACATCTTCGGCAAGGACGTGCAGGCCTATCCCAAGTACGGCTCGGAGAAGAAGGGCCTGCCCACCACCTACTACCTGACCATCGCCGACGACCACATCCAGACCCACTGCGAGCTGGAACACGTCGACCTCGTCTGCATCAACGACCCCACGGCCATCCTCAGCCCCGGACCACTCAAGGGGCTGGTCGAACGAGGGGCCATCTTCATGCAGTCGCACCATGAAGATCCCCACGAGGTCTGGGCGCGCATTCCCGACCACAACCGCCAGACCATCCGGGCCAAGAAACTGCGTGTCTATTACGCCGACATGGTCAAGATCGCGCGTGAGGTCGCCTCGGTGGCCGACCTCCAGATGCGCATGCAGGGCATCGTGCTCCTGGGGGCCTTCCTCAAACTCACCCCCTACGCGACCGCAAGCCAGATGAGCGACGAGGCCGTGTACGCGGGGGTCGAGAAGGCGCTGCGCAAGTATTTCGGCAAGCGCGGCGACCGCGTCGTGCAAGACAACCTCACCTGCGTCAAGCGCGGGTATGGCGATATCCGCCAGGTGCCTCCGGAGCTCATCAACTCTCTCCGTGGCTAGTGGCCAGTGGAAGGCATCTCGCCATTCGCCATTCGCCATTCGCCATCCGCCGTTCGGCGTTCGGTACAAGCCACTAGCCACAGGCCACCAGTCACAAGCCAGTAGCCACTCAACGAGAGGAGTTTTCGATGCCTTCCACCGCTTTGCCCACGAAGCGCTCGATGAACGAGGCCCACGACCAGGACCCCTTCAACAACAGCAGCTATGGCACGCTGGTCGACTCGTCCTACAAGCTCGTCAATCTGCCGGTCCTCGACGTTCTCGACTTCAACGACCGCATCATCCGCGGCTACGAGGAAGGCACCGCCGAGAAGGGGCTGCCGGCCGATCTGTCGCTGGCGCGGTCGCTGGTTCCGGCCGGCACGGCCACGCTCCGCGACTTCAGCAACATCGCCCCCGAGATGCCCATCTACATCCCCGAGAACTGCACCGGCTGCATGGACTGCGTCACCCAGTGCCCCGACACGGCGATCCTGGGCAAGGTCCTCTCCGAGACCGAGCTGGAAGAGCGGCTGACGCAGATCGCCGATCCGCAGGAGCGGGAAATGTTCCGCTCGCAGTGGGCCAGAACCAAGAAGTACTTCGATGCGCCCAAGAAGAAGGGGCATACGGGCGGGATGTTCAACATCATCATCGACCCCAGCAAGTGCAAGGGGTGCGCCGAGTGCGTCACGCTCTGCGACGACAACGCCCTCAAGATGGTCGACAAGACCGACCAGGTCATGACCACCGCGCGGAAGAGCCATCGCCTGTTCAAGAGCTTCGGCCCGAGCAACCCCCAGTACGTCAGCGACAACTTGCTCATCGACATGATGCTCAAGGAGCAGACCCACATCTACACCGGCGGCGCAGGGTCGTGCGCCGGCTGCGGCGAGGGAACGGCGTTGCGCATGCTCTGCGCCTGCACCGGCTCCAAGTACGGCGACCAATGGGGCATCGTCGCGGCCACGGGCTGCAACACGGTCTACACGTCGACCTATCCCTACAATCCCTACCTCGTTCCCTGGACCAACTCGCTCTTCGAGAACGCGCCGGCCTACGCCATCGGCGTGCGGATGCGCTGGGACCAGATGGGCTGGCGGGATCGGCCGCTCTGGTGCCTGGGAGGCGACGGAGCGATGTTTGACATCGGCTTCCAGGCGCTCTCGCGCTTGCTGGCCAGTGGTATGAACATCAAGGTGTTTGTTCTGGACACGCAGGTCTATTCCAACACCGGGGGCCAGGCGTCGACCAGCACGTTCACGGGGCAGAACACCAAGATGAGCGTGCACGGCAAATCGCTGGGCGGCAAGCAAGAAAGGCGCAAGGAGATCGCCCAGATCGCCATGATGCACCCGCGGACCTACGTGGCCCAGACGACATGTGCCCACACTAACCACTTCTACCGGTCGGTCCTGGGAGCACTCGAGTTCGACGGTCCGGCCATTGTAGTCTGCTACACGACCTGCCAGCCCGAGCACGGCGTGGGCGACAACATGGCCGCCGACCAGGCCCGCCTCGCCGTGGACAGCCGCGCGTTTCCGATCCTGGTTTACGATCCCCGCAAGGGAAACACCATCAAGGAGCGTCTGTCGCTACAGGGCAACCCGGCCGTCAAGGACGACTGGTACGTGAACCCCAAGACCAAGGAACCAGTCACGTTCCTCGACTTCGCTCGCAGCGAGGGCCGGTTCTCCAAGCATTTCGACCGCGACGGCAACCCGTCGAAGACCCTGCTGCGAGCCAAGGAAGACCGCCTCGAGAACTGGCACATCCTCCAGGAACTGGCCGGGCTGAGGTGATCCAGGGGTTTGGCGACCATGAAAGGGAAAGCCGTTACTGGAACGATCCTGGCCAGTCACGCTCACGAACCCGGCGGCCTGGACGCGGAGCGCCTGATGCGGCGGCAGCGCACGCAAATTCAGCGCTTTCTCTCGCAGTGGGCGAGAGATGAGGGAATTACCGAGGGAGACGTGGCATGAGCGAGGTGTAAGAACGTACTCAGCGGACATCGAGAGATGCTTCCGCAGCCCGTGCAGTTGCGACCGACGCCACCTGGCCACTTATAGACAGCACGGCGGCAGGAAGAGTCCGCGCGGAGGTGCGACGGTACGGTTTTTTGGGGAAACTACTGGATAACGGCAAGGCCACCAACTACTCATACGACGCCGACAACCAGTTCGCCTCGGCCAATGCCCGGAGCTACGCCCACGACGCCAACGGCACCCCGGCCGCAGCAGGCTACACGCGGACCCTGGAGAAGCCTATGCTGAGAGGTGCCGCGGCTTTTCGGCGTCGCGCTGTTGCGGGTCGGCTGGGGCGGCCAGAGGACTCCGCCATGGCACGAACGATTCTCCCCGCCGCGCTGGGGGTTATCGCGGCATTGTTCGCCGTTTCCTTGGTCATCGAGGTGCGTCGGTTCGGAGGGAAGCGATGATGTCCGTGTCACGCCGGGAGGTCGTGGAGCAGGCGATCGAGTTCCGCTCGCCGCAGCGCGTGCCGATCGTCTTCTGGAATTGCGATCAGACCGAGGGGGACGTGATGCTCTACCATCTGGCGCTCGGCGCGCCCGGTGACGGCACTCCGAACACATGGAACTGGTCGGAGAACGAGTGGGGCTACCGCATGGAGCGAAGCCGGGACGGAACGATGGGCTACCCCCTGGCGCCACTCCACCCAGAGATGCCACCCGCGGGCTCGATCCGGATCCCTCCGCTGCGTGAAGCCGAGCGGATGTCGGCAGTGCCGGGGTTCCTGGAGACGTGCGGCGACCGTCACCGCCTGGCCAGCTTCGACCTGAGCGGCTTCACCGTCTACACGCTGATCCGCGGGTTCGAAAACGCCATGGAAGACCTGCTCGCCGACCCGGCTGGATTCGCCGTGCTCATGGACGCGATCATCGATTTTGAATGCGACCTGATGCGCCTGGCCGCTCGGCATGGTTTCCATGGAATTCACTACGCGGATGACTGGGGAACGCAGTCGGGCCTGATGATCTCGCCGGCAATGTGGCGGAGGCTGTTCCGACCGCGATACGCCCGGCAATTCGCGTTGGCCCACGAACTCGGAATGCACAACTGGTATCACTGTTGCGGGAATTTTGATCTGATCATGGATGAGTTTCACGACATCGGCGCCGACGTCCTCAACATCTCTCAACCCAACGTGGTCGATATGGTGGGCGTCGGTCGCCGCCTCCGCGGTCGGCAGTGTTTCATGCTGCCGATTAGCTATCAGACCGTGTCGATCTCGGGCACACCGGAGGAGATTTACGCCGAGGCGAGCCGTCTCTACGAGCTGACCGGCACGCCCGCGGGCGGGTTCATCGGTTACGTGGAAGAATATGGTGTGATGGGCATGTCGGCTGCAAACTACCGCGCCTGCGGTGAAGCGTTTCGCAGGCTCCGAGCTTGCCTTTGAGAGCGCGCAGGCTCGACGGCCAGGTTGCTCACGGTCTGCTTGCCCCGCGCGGTCCAGGTCCGGCAGGCTCAACCTCAAATTCACAGGCGGCGAAGACGCGACGGCCGTCGGGCCAGACGGCGTCGGCCTCGATCCACTCGTGGGGCTCAGCTCCGGCGGTCAACTCGCGACGAGTGCCAAAGGCAGGCTCGCGGCCGGCGGATTCCCAGACGATCTGAGCTTTTGCCGCCGGGTCGAGCCCCTCGACTTGAAGGCTGACCGTGAACCGCTGGCCCGGGGTCAACCGTCTGGGGACGCCCTGGATCGTCGCCGCCGCTGAGCGCCACGGTTGATCCTTGAGCGGTGTCTGCGCCATCAAGTACGCGGTTACAGCCAGCCCGCGCGACTGGATCGCCGCCACGAACTCGGTCGTCACGTTGAAACTATCGCCCCATCTGTCGTAGAACGGGTATGGATTGTCGCGGTCACCGTCCGCCGGGAAGGTGAGCTGTCCGAGTTCGCGTTTGTACGGCTCCACGTACGTGAATCCGCCCTGAATGCTGCCGACGGGGATGCCCGACGGAGGAAGCACCCGGCGGTCGTTCTGCGCGTGCTGGTGGACGACTTCGCGCGGCGGCTTCCAGCCCAGGCCCGTGAGAAAGCAGATGCTGACTGGGTTCGTGCCAGTCTCGTAGGCGAGGTTGCTGACGATGGCTGCGCGGAACTCCGAGCGCGGTTCGAGCTGTTCGGCCACGGCCAGGTCAAAAGCAGCCTCCGCCGGGAAGTACCAGCCGGCCGAGCGAACGCGCTTGGTCTCGTCGGCGAAGCTGGTGCCGTAAGCACATCGCGCCGCGCGGTCGGCCTGCTCCTGGCCACAGAGAAGGATCTCTTTGCGGCATGCTTCCAGGTGCTTCCTATCAAGCCGATCAGCCGGGACACGGCCCGACGCCGCCGCGAAGGCGTAGCTGCGCACGGCACAGCCGTAGGCGTCGAACAGCCGCATCCACGACCAGCGCCGGGTGCGCGGGTCGGCCGGATCAAACTCTGAAAGGAGTCGCTCGTGAAACCTTCGCTCACCCGTGGCCAGGTAAAGTTCCGTGGCCGCCCAGGCAAGCTCGTCGTCGTGCAGGAACGTGTCGCCGTAATGAGTGATCTTCTGGTAGGACCCGTCGGGGCCGTACGCCGCGCGCGCCCGCTCGAGGAAATCCCAGCCGCGACGGGCCGCGTCGAGGTAGCGGACCGCGTCGCTGGGGAAGAGCTTCTGAAACCGAGGCGACGACGAAGCCTGGGCGAGCGCCGCCACGGCTGCCGCGGTCACGGCGGTGGTCTTCGGGAAGACCACCTGCGGATCGCCATGGTCGGGAAGGACGTCGGTCTCATAGGCGCGGTCGCGGGGATAGACCAGGAAATAGAAGCCTCCATCGGAGTCCTGCATCTTGATCAGAAAGTCGGCCTCTCCGCGGGCGATTTGCAGCAGGTCGCTCCGGCCGTCGCCACTCTCGGGCAGGCCGAGATTGTCGAGATCCCCCACAGCCGGGAAGACGTCGGCCGCGAACACGAGGTCGTGGACCAACCGCGCGCTGT
Source organism: Isosphaeraceae bacterium (assembly GCA_049966735.1). Taxonomy (GTDB): domain Bacteria; phylum Planctomycetota; class Planctomycetia; order Isosphaerales; family Isosphaeraceae; genus Aquisphaera. The sequence goes on along the minus strand of JBMFUH010000008.1, from coordinate 12,623 downwards.
TGATGTTGTACTTGCTGTAATCGCCCGCGTCGTGGTGTCCGCCCGTGACGTCGATCCGTCCAGTCCGTATAAACGGGTAAAGACTCGACGCCACGTCGCGCAGCACGGGCGCGGTGTGGCGCGGGTTGTCCTTGGCATTGCGCGATTCGTTTGTCAGCTCCCGCTGGACCTGCCGGAAGGCCATCGTTGGTACTTCGGCCGGGGCGGTGTGGCAAGGAGCGTGCACGAATCGAGTGAACGGCAGCGCATTGGCGACGCCACACCGTTGATGGTACAAGCCCAGCGCGTACGTTCTGGCTCGAGCCGCGGCGACTCCGTCGTCGATCACAAAGGGAAACGACACCCCGAGCCCCGTGACCATGAGCCGGTAGCTGCCCGGTGTGTCGAACCGGCTAAAATCTGCCTCTAGAACCCGCTGGTAGGGGGCGACGGCGTACGGGAAACCCCGGTCTCGGCGAGCCGTCAAGCCCCGCCGGAAAGCGATGCGCCCGCTCCCTTCCTCGACGAGTTGGAACTCGCGGCAGGCCGACAGGTCGAGTTCTCCCAGGCTCCCCAGGTAATAGCCGAGCATCGCCGTCTTGGGGAAGGCCGGGACGTAGCCTGCCTGATCGACATGCAATACCGGACTGAGCCGGGTCGGGTCGGCACGCGCCTCGAAACGCGTGGGGAGGCGCCAGAGAGTTGAATCGGGGTTCTCCACCACGACCACGGCCCCCTCGTTCACCGGCCGCTCAAGCGCCAGGAACAGGGAGTTGCCGATCCGCAAGTCGCGCCGCTTCAGCGGTGCATAGAGCACCCTGCGTCTGAAGCCCACCGCTTTCACTCCGATCCGCGTACCCGATGAAACCACTCGAAACCGTCCCGGCTCCGGGAGGCGGGGAACGGCATTCTTGTCCGCGAAGTCCCACGTCTCCGGCCGGCCCCCTGGTCGCTCCGTCGTGACCAGGCTCAGTTCGAGCATCGTCGGTGTGAGAATCCACAGGTGGTGCGCGCCGACGGCCGGTAATTCGGCCGCTTCTTCCGGGGACGGACTCGTGTCGAGGGCCGGAGGGAATGTGCAGGTCAAAGCGAGCAGGATACACGTCGTCATCGGCTCTCTCCTGGCGGCATGACGGGGATGGGTAGCTTATCTCAACGAGTCCCTGTCCGTAGATATTACACGATACACATCTTGAAAGATCGCCATTCTCCTGCCCGGACCGCTGCTTACTTGTCTCGAGCGGGTTCCTGGGAAAGGATAAGTAGAGGTCTTGGCACCGGCTATCATGGCTTGACCGAGGACGAATGGGAAGTTGGCTCCAGAACAGGTCGATCGCGGGACAAGCGAATTCATGGTGAGCAGACAAATGAACTCAACCACACGCAGGGACTTTGTGAAGAACTCGATCGCGGGCGGCCTGGCATTGGGAATGCCGGGGATGATGATCCGCCCCGAACGATCGTCAGGTGCTCCCGGCCCCAACGGGACGATCCACGTGGCTGTCGTGGGACTCGGAGACACCAAAGCCAAGGGCGGGGTGGGAGGGCGAGGGCACCAGCTTATTCCCCGCCTCCGTGAGATCCCGGACGTGAAGATCGTCGCACTCTGCGACATTGATCAGTCCTTCATCCACCGTGAACTCCAGACCTTCAAGGAACCGGGTGAGAAGGTCGACACTCATACCGATCTCCGCCGCGTCTTTGACGATAAGAGCATCGATGCTGTGGTCATCGCCTTGCCCAACCACTGGCATGCGCTGGCGACGATCTGGGCCTGTCAGGCGGGCAAGGACGTCTACGTCGAGAAGCCGTTTTCCCATGACATCTGGGAAGGGCGGCAGATGGTGGCGGCGGCCCGGAAACACGGGCGCATGGTTCAAGTGGGTACCCAGAGCCGATCCAGCACGCTCCTTTGTCACACGTTCGAGCACCTGCGCGGCGGTCAGCTCGGAGCCATACGCTATGCTCGTGCTCTTGTGTACCGTGCCCGCGATGGCATCGGCAGGGTCGCCGCTCCGGCGCCCATTCCCAGCAGTTTGAATTATGACCTCTGGTGCGGACCGGCCCCCAAGGCCCCGCTCATGCGCAAGCAATTGAACTATGAATGGCATTGGTTCTGGGCGACCGGCAACGGAGAGATCGGCAACAATGGGATTCATGTCATCGACCTTTGCCGCTGGGCCCTGCGACAGGACCGAACGCCTCCGCGTGCACTCAGCATCGGCGGCCGGTTTGCGTTCAACGACTGTGGTGAGACGGCCAATACGCAGATCGCACTCTTTGACTACCAACCGGCGCCACTCATCTGTGAGGTCCGGAATGTGATCGCTGCCACGGGTGGGGCGTCGATCGGGAAGTTCCGAAATCGGGACCACGGCGTCATCATCGACTGTGAGGGAGGTTACTTCGCGGGAGATGCCTCCGGAGGAGCACTCTTTGACAACAAGGGAAAGAAGATCAAGGACGTCAAGGATGACGGCAGCTCTCGGAGACTGGAAGCGGCCCATCTCTCCCACTTCGTGACGGCCGTTCGCAGCCGGGCTGCCAGTGATCTGGCGGCGGAGGCGCTGGAGGGACACCGGTCCACCGCCTGCTGTCACATGGCGAACATCTCCCACCAACTTGGCAAACAATCATCCCCTGATGCCATCCGCGCCGCCGTCAAGGAGAGCCGGGAGCTGTCAGACGCGTTCGACCGCTGCCGCGAGTACCTCCGCAAGAATGGCGTGGATCTCGACGCGACACAGGCCACCCTCGGGCCCTGGGTCACGCTTGATCCCAAGACCCAACAATTCGTTGGTGATTTTGCGGATGACGCCAACAAGCTGTCCCGGCGTGAATACCGCGAGCCGTTTGTTGTACCCGAGCTTGCCTGATGACACAAACCGGAATGTGGGGCAGCCACCCTCGGCTGGCCCACGCTTTCCCTTTCACATGTACCTATTTAGTTTGCCGGGACAACTGCCTTGCTCAGCCGCATCTGCGGAGGCTCGTCCGCTGCCTCCCCGATCACCTTGACAAATGCCGCGAAATGGTCCGTACCCGAATGAAACTGAAGGGCCTTGGCATCGCGCCAGGTCTCAAGAACCAAGAACTCGGTGGGATCTTCCAGGTTCTGCTGGACGTCGTAAGCCATGCATCCCTTCTCGGCACGGCTTGCAGGAACGGCTTGCTTCGCCGCGGCCAGCAAGGCTTCGACCTGGTCTCGCTTGGCCTTGAAGTGCACGATCAATGAGAATGGCTTGTCGGCCTGGCCGGGAATCGCCTTGATTCGATCAAGCACGGAATCGATTGGCCCTTTCTCCTGCTGCGCCTGGAGTGGCTTTCCAGCGAGGCTCCACGCGGCAAGAGCGAGGGTCGTCAGCACAAATGCACTACGCGTCATCGTCGGTTCCTTTTACTCACGCGTCGATTGAGACCAAAACAGAGATTGACTCAAGTAACGATTCGGTATTTTATCCCCACCGTGGTGATCCAGCCACTACCGGTTCTGGGCCGCGACAGGGACCGGAGTCGCTCCCGTACCTCCTGCGCCAGTGCCGACCTCCATGGCCTGAACAAATGCATGACTGGCGATTCCCCGATCCGGTCCGCCTGCGCTGAAGCGAGCCTCGATCACACCGTTTCGCGGCTCGATATCATTGAACACAAGATCGAACGCCCGGTTCGGTCCACCAGCCGTGGCAACCATATTCATATCTCGGACGACCTCCTTACCATTGATCGTGATTCCCATGCCGCTGCTTCGAGCTGAATTCTGGAGGCGTGAGGAGGCGAACTTCAACCGCACATGGTACTTCCCCGGCCCCACGGTCACATTGACGTTGAATTTCCTGGCGTGGATGCCGTACCGATAGAGATCCGGATCGGCCGTGCCCGCGATGGGGCCGGACACCGGTTGAGTCCACCAGGAACTTGCCACGCTGTCAGCCCCGGCGCCAGAGCGGACGACCAACTCGGTTCCAGGCCGCCAGAGGTTGCCGGCCGAATCGCGAATGTCCGTACGGCCCCGGTATCCAAAGACCATCCGCTGTGTCTCGGTCGGTCCTCCACCTGCACCGAAATCGGAGTGTCCCTCGGAATCTGACCATGCCGCACAATCGAGATAGACACGCGCGCCGCTCGAGAGTGGGTTCTTCGTACCCAGGGCCACGACCTTAAGCGTATGCGTGGTGTTTGACAGACCATTCCGTTCGTAGAGCATACTGCCTGCTCGTGCGATACGATCTGATGATGGTCGCCAGCAATCGATGCCGATGCGATCCTTGACACCGTCGAGCACCACCTCGGCGAGCCCGCCGTCGGCGCGGCCCTGTCCCAGTAGACGGATCCGATTTCCCTTGAAGTAGAGGGTGGTCGCGGCTCCCCGCTCTTCGGTGTAATAGACCTTCGCCCCCGACGAGGCGCGATCTTCGCTGGCCCAACTTCCGGTGTGCTCCAGCTTGCTCAGCGATTCGCTCTTCTCGGGGTTCGGTCCGAATACGGTGATGGAACGAATGCCGTCGTGACGGATCTTGATCAGATAGTCTCCTTCGCCCACTGGCGTCGCGGTGTAGCCATTGACATCGAGCTCGTCTCGTCGGCTCAACACGATATCGGATCCGCCGGAAATCCGATCAGGAAGGAAAGCCAGGCGCAGGACGTCGACGGTTTGAGCGGGGGCGTCGAACGTCCGGTACGACACCGAATGGATGCCGTACGACACTTCGCTGACCACCGACGACGACCGAACGATGTGGTTCTCCCGGGCTGGTCCAAACTCTCCGGGTAGCCAGCCAATCGTGGCGAGCAGATGCTTGAGGGCCATCGGGTGGGCGATCTTGAACCAATCGGCGTTGACCACGAAGCCTCCGTCGAGATTATCTTCCGAAACCCCCGTTTCGTGCCCGTCGTAGGTGGCCAGGATCTGCATCCGCCGGGCCAGCTCGCGCGCCCAAGCGCTTTTCGCCGCCACGCCGTGCTGGGCGAATGGGACAGCCAGCTCCATCGGCCCGTACCAGAGCGAGCGACCGCAACACGAGTTCGACTCCGGAAAGGCCCAGGCCCCGCTGTAAACGTCGCCAGCACCGACGGGGTCCACGCTGGTATGGTTGAGGAAGAGCGAGAGGATGTTGCGTGAGTCGTTCCGCCAGTTGGGAAACACCTGCGGGTTGTCCATCAGGTAGCGGGCGACGAACTCGGTGACGTTTTCGGCTTGCACCGGATCGTTCCAGTCCCAGTAATTGCGGCCCCAGGTGTCGTTCACGGTCCAGCGTGGCAGAAGCACGTCACGGAGATAGGCTCGACCGGCGTCGCGGGCGTGGACGATCTCGTGGTCGATTCCCTCGTATCCCAGCCGGATCAGCTCATCGAAGAAGTACAGCAGGAAAGCCACTCCGCCCGTCTGCTGGGTGTCTTTCCAGGGCGCACATTGGGGGTTGGCGTAGCGTCCCCACGGGGCTGTGCCGGGTGTACGATTGCGCTTGGCGGCCAGTAGGTCGCCCCAGTGCTTGGCGGCTTCGAACCAGCGCGTGTTGCCGGTGATCTGGTAGGCCCGCAGCAGCGGAACACCCACCTCGGCGACGATGTCGAGCTGGATCAACCCTTGTGGATTACAGTTGCCGTAGGGTTTCCCCTTGATGGGAACACTTACCAGGAAAGTCGGCCAGGGATGATCGGCCGGCGTGCAACAATGGTCGAGCAAGGCATCGGCCTGGACTGTCATGATGCCGATGGCGGCCAGGTCGCCGGTGTACCGGTAATAGTCGACCATGCTCCCCAGCACGTACGCGGCTCGCTGACCCAGGTCGCCATTGTCCCAGTCCGTGATCGGCTGGGGGGTGATTGTTCCGTCCTGGGCAATCTTCCAGTGGCCATTGAACACATAATGAGGCACCGTGGTGACCGTGGCGGGAGGCTGCACCCACGGATAGCGTTTGAGGGTCTCGGCCGCGATCCGCAGCCGGAAGTCGCAGGGGCCGTTCTGCCCCTTGTACCACGGTGCGATCACGCCATGCTGGTCGAGTTCCGCGGCGTGGGCGTAATACCTGTTCTTGACATCCGCGCCCGGCGCACGCATCGCGGCTAACGCGACGATCGCGGCGCCCAGTGGGAAGACAAGCCTTTGAAGCATGAACCGGCCGAGGGAATGCCGATGCGTGAGGAACCGCTCATTCATGTCCGCGCTCCTCGGCGGTAGGGTCTACCTTTGTGGCGCGTCACAGCGTCGCGACACGGGCGCGCGAAAGAGACTCTCGCGAACTCATCCGCCACCCTACCCACCTACGCCTTGGGAACTCAAGGCCCTTGCCGCCGAACGGGTTGCCGGATTCCTCGCGGGTGAGCTCCTGGATCGCTGCCAGCGGAGCGTCAATCGGTACCCCGTGCGGGCAACCGGTGGTGTCGGCCCTCCGGCAACGATAGACTCAGAATTGCCCACCAAGCCCTGCCTGTCCGCGCTTGCTGGGCCACGGAATCGATTTGCCCGGGGTGACGTCGTCGTCCCTTGGGGAGCGAGGATGGCAGATAACGCGGAGAGATTCATCATGAAGTTTGTCACCATTCGCCATTCGTTGATCTGTGGGTTGATCGCGCTTTGTTCGATGGTCCCGAGGACCCGGGGCGCGGATTCTCCAAAGGCCATTCATTGGGAGCCACTCGGTCTAAACGGCGGCGGCGGGATGTTCGCGCCGGCGATCAGCCCCATCGATCCCAGAATGATGATGGTCAACTGCGACATGAGCGGGGCGTATGTCACCAGGGACGGTGGCGACCACTGGACCATGATCCACCAGAATCAGCTTCGCTCGAGTACGCGTTGCCGCCCTGCATTCCACCCATCGGATGCACGGACCATCTTCGCGGCCCAGGCCGGAGCGGGGATGAAGGTGAGCCATGACGGAGGCTTGTTTTGGAAGTCTATTGCTGGAACGCCGGAGGATCTCTGTGGCGAAATCGCCATCGACCCCGGCCACCCCAGTCGAATGCTGGCGGGAGATCGCCGATCGATCGTACTTTCGACGGATGGGGGCAAATCCTGGAGCCGCTGCCGGGGTCCACACGGCGAGACCCTGGCGTTTCACTTCGATCAGGCGAGCGCCGCGGAACATCGCGTCTGTTTTGCTGCCAGCCGCGAAGGTATCTGGCGCTCCGACGACGGCGGGGTCTTGTGGTCGGAGAAGACCAGTGGTTTGCCCTGGAAAGAGATTCGATCGTTCTGCGGTGGGTCCAGGTCCCGCGACGGGCGGGTCATTCTCTACTGCACCATCTCCAGCAAGGTTGAGGACGGCAAATTCGCTGGCGGCGTATTCCGCTCGACCGATCGGGGCGAGACCTGGCAAAGCGCGATGGGGCAGGGGATCAACATGGATGTTGCGGCAGCCGACCAGTGGGCACACGGGCCCATCGCCCAGTATCTCTGGGTTTTGACCACCAATACGCAGCCGGACACTGTCTACGCACTCAATACCAACACAGGCGTCTATCCGCCGCATCATACGGCCACCTTCCGCAGCGACGACGCAGGTCGCTCCTGGCGGCCCACGTTTTTCCCCGATCCTCGATTCCCGGTCTGCAACGTGGAAGCGGACTACATCACTCGCGCCGACGGGCAGTTTTATCAAGGGCCAGCCTTCGGGGCAGCCATCTGTGCAACCGATCCCGACCGTCTTATCCAGGTCAACGAACGCATTCACATCACGATTGACGGCGGCAAGACCTGGAAATGCGGCAATGGGAGGCTTGCCCCGTCATCAGCATGCAACGGACTGGTCGTCACGACAACTTGGAACTACTACATCGATCCGTTCGAGCGCTCCCGGCACTACATCGCCTACACGGATCTCGGTATGGCGCGATCGCTTGACGGCGGTCGAACGTGGAGGTGGTGGGATCGCAAAGGACGCGCCCCGTGGCAGAATACCTGCTATGAAATGGCTTTCGATCCCGAGGTTCCCGGAAAAACCTGGGGTGCCTTTTCCAATGTGCACGACATCCCGAACGGCAACATTATCTACGGCAGTCACCGCGACACATACCCCGGCGGCATCTGCGTCAGCACCGATTTCGGGGCCACATGGAAGCCTTGCTCGAAGGGCCTGCCCCCGGCGCCTGCTGTCTCGGTCGTGCTCGATCCCAGGAGTCCGGTTCGAGGTCGCACACTCTACGCCAGCCTGTTCAATCACGGCGTTTACAGGTCCACCGACGGTGGCACAACCTGGCAGCTCGCCAGCGGCGGCCTGGGTTCGCCGGAAGACATGCGCGTCTGCCGGCTCCAGCTTCACCGGGACGGAAGCCTGTTCGCGCTGGTGACGGCGAAGCTCGACGCCCACCGGCAGTTCGTGAAGAAAGGACCGGGCATCTACCGCTCCAGCGACGGTGCTGAGCACTGGAAGCTCGTGAACGCGAGCTGTCCGCTCTTCTGGCCCAAGGATTTCCTCGTCGACCCTCGTGACAGCAGGACGATCTACGTCGGTGCGGCAGACGGCCGAGCAGACCAGGCGGGCCTCTGGCGCACACGGGACGGGGATGTCAACTGGCGGCGGCTGGCCCGGAAAGGTCCGGAGCATTTCGGCGCGTACCTTCATCCCGCGCACAAAGGATGGATCTACATGACTCTCACCGAAGGTGCTCCCCGGTCGGGTCTGTGGTTGAGCAAGGACGATGGACAGACATGGAAGCCGATGAGCCTGCCGTTCGCGAATGCCCAGCGCGTTTGCTTCGACCGCGCTCACCCGGACATCATCTACGTCACAACCTTCGGGGGAAGTATCTGGAAAGGACCGGCATCGGAGGATTGAGCGACGACCCGTACTGGGTAGGAAGGGGAAAACATGGCTCTCGACCTGAATCGCAGACGATTTCTCGAGGCCACCGGAGCGGCTGTGATGGCTGCGGGGCGGCCTGCTCAACAGGGTCCGGTCCAGTTCGGCCTCATCGGTTGCGGCGGCCGCGGGACCTACGACGCGGCGGGGCTGATCACCAAGGCCGGCGCCCAGCTCGTGGCGCTCGCTGACCTGTTCCAGGACAAGCTCGATACCGCCCGGTACAATCTCGATCCCATCTTGAAGGCGAAGGGAATGCCCCCGATCGCCTCCGATCGACTCTACCGCGGCTCAGAGTCCGCGCGGAAGCTGGCGGAGAGCGAGCTTGATGCCGTCCTGCTCGCGCTGCCGCCTTACTATTATCCGAGCACTCTTGCCGCCATCGCCTCGTACGGACGGCACATCTACTGCGAGAAACCGCTGGCGATCGATGTGTCCGGCGCTCTCGCGGTGATCGATCTTGCGCGTCGGCTCGAGGGAAAGGTCGTCTTTCATGTCGGGCTTCAGGTGCCGTGGGCGGGTGCGTTCAGGGAAATGACCCGGCGGATCCACGCGGGGGCGATTGGCTCGATCGCCACCGCGCAGTCATTCTTCTATTTCGGCGGAGGCGGCCGGGTCGCGCCGGCGGGCGTCAGCCGCGACGAGGCGCGGATCCGCACCTGGGCCGGCGACCGAGTGCTGTCGGGCGATGTTGTCGTGGAGCAGAACGTGCATGGCCTGGACAAGATCAACCGCGTGCTGAAGGCGCATCCCGTGTCGGCCTTGGCCCGGGCCTCACGCAAGGCGAGAAGCGACTTTGGAGACATCCGTGACAACTTCGAAGCTATTCTCAATTATCCAGGTGGCGTGACCGTGAGCTTTCACTCGACCCAGTTCGGCCCTGGAATCAACGACGCGGGTGAACGGTTCTTCGGCAGCCGTGGCGTCTCCGAGTCTCATTACACACGCGGGGTGCGGATCCTTGGCGCCGAGCCCTGGGACGCGGGCGTCACCGACATCGTCGCCGACGCCGAGACCAACAAGTACCGCGCTTTCGTGAACGACATCACGACCGGCCATCTGCACAATGAGGGCGTCCATGGCGCCGAAAGCACGCTCACCGCGCTGCTCGTTCGCCAGGCTGCCGATACCGGACGAGAGGTGACCTGGGACGCCCTCCTCGCCTCGCGCGAGAAGTGGGATGCCCACATCGACCTGCGACAGTTTGACTGAGCCAAGAATGTCATGGCCCGGGGATGGAACTGGGGAGGTCGACCGTGAAGTCCGCGTGATACCACCTGGCCAACGTGGCAGGAGAAGTTGAGTTTCTCCGAATCGGTTTCCCCCGTTTTCCACGAGCGGGCTGATCCAAGAGTCAAGCACTTTACGCGGCAATGCAGCGATCAGCAGGAAGCTCGATCATTGACAGGGCAACTGTTGACCCACTACGATCAATACGTTCGCGTGCAAAGGTCACACGTGCGGCGGCAACTTCTGGACAGATTCATCGCCTTCTTCCGGGAGCACGGACGGCTGCCATGCCTCTTCGTACAAATCGCTGGCTATGGTATTGCAGCGCAGCGATAGCCGCGGCCGCGATTGGCACTGCTCTGTGGTACTTTTCCAAAGGCAGGCCATTCAACAAACCATACAATCCGCCGCCCTTGTCCTTTGACGGGACATCAGATCAGCTTCAGCAGACCGCCGTTGTGCCCACACTGGACTCGCCGATCCCTGAAGGCAAGTCGGCTATCTGGTGTGTGTCGTTTCAGCTCGCCTGGAACCGTCTCAAGGAGGACGTGGCCAAGGAACCGCTCCAACTCACGAATGCGCAACCGATCGCGGACCGGCTCAATGCCGCGGCCTCCTCTGAAGACGATGTGCCCCCGGATGGGGTCTATGCCGACGCGGGTTTTGCGCGGGACGGCATCGTGGAACGCATCCGGACGCGGATGGCCAGCAAGTTCCCGAAGGCCACGATTCCGCAACTCGATGTCCCGCCGGAGGGCGCGGTCGCCTACGCTTACCTGGAGGCATCGGCCAAGTACGACTACCCGTTTTTCGAGAATGACGAGCCGTTCGCCTTCACGGACTCGGCGGGGAAACAAACGGCCGTTGGTTCTTTTGGAATTCGGCGGAAAGACGACTACGCCTACGACCGACTGCGGCAGCAAGTCCAGATCCTCTACTGCCCGCGCGATGCGATCTGGAGTGAGAAGGAGATTCCGGAATTCATCCTGGACCCTTGCAACAACTCTCAACCTTATCAGATCGTGTTGGCGCGCGTGGACCGCAAGCCAACTCTTGCCGAGACTCTTGCCGACGTGGAGCAGAAGATCGCGGCACAGCCCGCCGACCGCTTCGTGTCCCGGTTGTGGCCACGAGACACGTTGCTTGTTCCCAACCTCGCCTGGAAAATCAGCCATCGCTTCACGGAGCTTGAGGGCACGGACAAGCGATTTCTCAACGCTGCACTGCAAGGGCTCTACCTGGATACCGCCCTTCAGACAATTCGGTTTCGCCTGGACCGCAGCGGGGCCGAGCTCGCCTCGGAATCCAAGGTGTTCGTGAAGCCCGGCGCGAGCTTCTTTCGCGTCAACCGCCCGTTCCTGGTCTACCTCAAGCATCGCGGTAGCAAACGGCCGATCTTTGTCATGTGGGTCGAAAACGCGGAGCTACTGGAGAAGAAGTAGAGCAGGTCGCACTCCCCCGCGACACGACCCGGAAGCCACGGGCAGCAGCCGAACCACCGGATGCAGGTGAGCCGCCGATGCGGATCCTCTCTGCCCGTAACCGTCCCCACCAATCATGCCGTCTTGTTCAAGAATCGAAGCGACTTCTTGAGAAGGTCGTCATGCATTTCATTCCCGGCTCAGTTCCTCGATCGCTCGCGCGATCTCGGCTCGGCGAGCGTAGATCGGCGCGGGGTCGGTTGTGAACGTTGTCATATCGCGGGTGATGGTCGGCGGAACCTCCAGAAGCGCCTCAATGCGCTTCACGGTCGCTGTATCGAGGCTGGCTCGGTGTCGTGTGAGCAGATCCTGGAGCAAGTAATGAAACTCGTAATCCTCGACACCCTCGCGGAGCATCTCCCAGCGCAGGCTGGAGACGGGAGGTTCGAGCACCGGCTTGCCTTGATTGCGCCCGGGCGTCGCGGCAGCCTCGGGGGGATAGAGAAAACGTCCGTCGCCGTTGCCCCAGTAGGCTCGAGTTCCCCGAGTCAGACCGTAACCGTCGGTGTAACTCATCGGGTCCTCGTAGGGATTCTGAGGAGCGTCGGGGAAGGCTGTTGGCGAGGTCCACCAGTTGGTCGCCCAGACGAGGTTCCCTACGACCTTGTTCCGCCACGTCTGCCAGAGCCAAACGCGCAGTTCTGTCGCCGGATGATCGATGAAGAGCGTGCAATAAGGCGCCTTGGGACCGGTGCAGACATACCACCAGAAGCGGTTGCCCCGGGCTCGGAACGACTCGGCCTGAGCGAAGTTGTAGTTGGGCGTGAGCGGACACCAGATATCAACAGACCCCGCAAGCTCCGGGCCCGGCTCTTCGGTGAGCATCCGCGGAATCTCGGACCCGAACTTCTTGATCCGGGCCATCCCGGCGCGCACGAAAGCGTAGTCCTTCGGTTCGGGTTCGTCAAACCAGTAGACATAGGCCTTCTTGATCCACCCCTTCGCGCGAAGATGGTCGGAAAGCTGACGCAAATAGCTGGAGAAAAGGGCCTCGTACCGCGGTGATCCCTCGCGATACCGCCCAATCGAAGGTTCGACGCGGCTGGCGAACGTACCACCTCCCATCCCCTGAAGGTGAAGCTGGAAGTTGGTGAAATGATAGGTTGCGAGCGCCCGCTCCATGGCCGCATCG
>JBMFUH010000007.1:10179-21806 GCA_049966735.1 Isosphaeraceae bacterium | reverse complement strand
GGCCGGCGTCCAGCTTGGCCTGGAGCTCGGGCGGGTTCCCGCGCGCGTCGCGCGCCAGCATCTCCGCATAATCCGCCATCACCTCGTCACGATGCTCCTCGATGTAACGGATCGCGGCCTCGACCTGTCGCGAGCTGATGCGGAAGGTGGCGGCGATCATGTCACGATGCCAGCCCTCCTTGTGATAATCGAGCACGCCGTAAACAGTGATGCGCGTTCCCGCGATCTCGGGCCCCCGGCCAGTCTTGATGATCCTCGGTTCGAGCCTGTTCCCGGCCCTCGATTCATGGGGAAACTCCACGGCAAAACATTCCACGCCGGCCCCAACCAGAGGGAACAGGGGACCGGCGAAGGCCAACAAGCGCCTTGTTGTGGCAATCCCGGCGCGCCGGGACTCATCCGCCCCTCTGAATCCCTCTCCGCCACTTATGAATTCGTGGCGGAGGCTGCCGCACCCAAGGAATCGGCTTGAGGTGGGAATCCAGAGGTTGCCCAATTTACTCCGCTGGACTGTGCTCACGTGCCGCCTCCCTTACCCCGGTGCCCCGAAGAGTGCGCGTGACTGTTGCTTCCCCTTCGGTATTAGCCTTCACCACCCTGTAACGGGTTCGGCGATCACATTGGTCGTTTCGAGGCTGCGGAGTTCATTCTGAGCTCATTTCGCGCTCGTATTACGGCCCGCGGGCTTGCTAGCCCTCCTTACTCGAGGACGTTTACTTTCGAGCTTGCGCTGGACGGGTCACCCCGAGCCAACGTCGAGTATCACTACGTGGGTAAACAGTCAATTCCCACGACCGGACTTTCACCGGCAAGTCCAACAGCATTATGGGCTGCACAACAGGGGTTGACCCCGCGAAGCCCCACCCCACTCCCAAAACCGAAAACAGGGCTTGACCTCGCAAAACCCCCGAAAACAGGGCTTGACCCCGCGAAGCCCAACCGAGCACAACGATGTCAGGTAGTGCCATGCGGCGGCGTGTCAGCCGACCTGGATGCCTCAAGGCCATTGGCAACCCCGAAGCGCGTCGGCGTCGTCGGACTGAAGCGCGCCACAACCCCCGATCCTTTGCGGATGCATACTTAACGCTGTGCGGACTGAATTCGGCGCGCGGTACGATAGTGTTGGTGCCGACTCAGGCACAAAGCCTCCATCGTCCGAGAGATTCTTACGAATGTCCAATACGTACTGTGTAAATACCCTGCTTGGACGGGCGAGTTCGGATGTGCTATCTTGCAAGTTGCGTCGAACACTCAATGCGACGGCTGATCTCGAAACGAGACTGACAGCGATCAGAGGAGCACTACCGGAGATTGGACCGTGTACGTCTTCTTCCGAGAGCCCAAGTCCTTGAAACCGCTGGCCCCCGACCTAAGAAACTATCCGAGAACGCCGTTTCGGCGTCCCGATTCCCTGGAAAAACAAGGGGTTACTACCGTTCTCGGATAGTTTCTAAGCGGTTTAGCCGGCCCCTTTGGGGTTGTCGAGGGCCACTTCCACTTCGGTGATCTGTTCCTCCGCGATCCACAGACGGGCGAGGGCATCGGTTGGGGATTGGTCCGCACAGCGGACCCTACGAGTACTCGGTTTGAACCATGCCGTGGCTCCTCCCTCGCGAACTTCGGAAGCGGTTGCGGCGTCAGGTAGAATGTATGGAAGGGCCGGACGGCGACGCGGCGTCAAGGTGACGGTCCGCCGACGCTCCATGTTCTTCCAGGTCGCGAGAAACCGGCCATGACCCCGACGACCGACATCCTGAGCCGCCAGGCGCTGGTCTTGAACCGAAACTGGCAGCCGATCCACGTCACGACCGTGGTCCGGGCGCTGCTGATGCTCTGGAACGACAGCGCCCGGGTGGTCGACGCGGCGGACTACCGCCTTTACTCCTGGGAGCAGTGGCTCGAGCTGCCGGTCCGCGAAGGAATGCCCTGCATCCGGACGGGCCGGGCGCGGCTGCGGGTTCCCGAGGTGCTGGCGCTGGCCCGTTACGATCGGCTGCCATTCTCGGCCGTCACGTTCAGCCGGCGCAACGTCGCCAAGCGCGACCATTACACCTGCCAGTACTGCGGCAGTCAGCCCGGGAGCGACGCGTTGACTGTCGACCACGTGGTGCCGCGCTCGCAAGGGGGCCAGACGTCGCGGCCTGCAACGCGTGCAACGCCCGCAAGGCCGACCGAACTCCCGACCAGGCCGGCATGCGCCTGCGCAAGCTCCCCGTCCGCCCCGACTGGAAGCCGCTTGACGCCCTGCTCGGGTCCGGCCCCAGCGCGGCGCACTGGCTACCGAGCTGGACCAAGTTCCTGCCCGAGGAACCGGCCCGCGTACTGGCGTGAACGCCGAGTTTTCCCATCCGCCGGACAATTCTCAGGAATCGGTGTCGCTCAGGAATTGGTGTCGGTTCATATTTCTGGATAAAATGAACCAACGCCCATAAGCCACGCGACACCCATAAGAAACTGTCCGAGAACGGTCGTAACCCCTTGTTTTTCCAGGGAATCGGGACGCCGAAACGGCGTTCTCGGATAGTTTCTAAGCCACGGGACGCCGGTAAGCCACGACAGGCGTGGGGGGGGAGCCATATCGTTTCGTGGAACTGGCTCCCGGACCACGAATCGAAGGATCACTGCTTGAGTTCAAACGTGACCGAGACGCTGGCTCGGATGGCAATCTGCCCGAGCGGGAACGAATCAGGATCGCCGCTGGCCTCCTGCTGACCGACCTGCGCCGAGACCTGAGACATGCCGGTCGATCGCCCGAAACCCCAACCGGTCCAGCTTGAGAAAAACCACCAGGAGGAGTAGCCTTCGCTGATCTGGATCGGCCGTCCGATTGACTGACCCAGAACGCTGGCCATCTTCTCGGCTTTTTCTTTCGCCGCCCGCAGGGCAAGTTCCCGGGCCTGTTCGCGGTACTTCGTGAAGTCGGTCGTCTGGAAATCGATTCCGTGAACGTGGTTCACGCCGGCATTCAGTGCTTTTGTGATCAACTCCTCCACCTTTGCCGGGTTGTTCAGCGTGACGACGAGCGTACTTCGTACAAAGTAGCCGATCAAGCCCTCGTTCCGATCATTGTCCTTGTACCTCGGATCGATGGAGAGGTAATCCATCTGGACGTCCTTGAGAGGAACCTCACACTGCTTGATGACCGCGACGGTCTTCCTCTGGATCTCGTTGTTCTTCTGTTTCGCGACTTCGATGTCCTTGTCCGAGGTTTCGATCCCGAGATTGATCACGATCTTGTTCGGTCGAACGTTGACCGCGGCGTCGCCACTCACCGTGATCTGCGGCCTGCCGTCGTCGTGATGCGCCTCTTGCGCGGAAACCGATGCCGAGGCAACAAGGATCATCACCCCAGCCGCTGTCAACGTTTTCATGAGATGGTCTCCTCAAGGGGGATAGGGGAATCGAGCGCACAAGGAATTCGTGTCGGGGAGTCCTCCCCATCGAACCAGACTGCGACACGAGAGCGTCCCACCGTCGCGTTGCCGCATCCAAGGGGAAAGCGGCGCCTGGCTGACTGGTTCGAAGAGGATGACCCGGAACAGCCTCAGGCGGAACCATGCCGCCGCGGGATCAGATCGGTGCCTCCCGTGACCGGCGTGTTTGGCTTCGTTGCCTGTGCGAAAGCATAACCCACAAGCATGCTCTGACCCGACAAGGAATTCCAGGGAATCGCGAGCGGAACCGGCATTTTGTCGTAAACTGATAAATGGTGGACTCCACCTTGGTTCCTTGGCAATTCGCTGACGGAAGTGTCGCCTTTGACGGTCGAGAGGTGCGCTCCGGACCTGGCCGATGATGGCCACGATGAACCGGTGATCGGGCCCGATTGAAAGGCGCGGAACAAACCCAACGCCGGGGCTGGTTCGGTTTTCTGGGAGAAGGAAATCGGCGAAACAAAGCCAACCTTCACGGCTTCTTCACAGCGCGGCCGAGCCGCAACCCAAAGACGCTGAAGGGCCACGGATTGAACACGGCTTGAACACGGATAAGATGCGTGGTCGCCATCATGGCCCCGCGCGCTCGATCACCCGGGGCCGCAACCCCAGAGCCTGCCACGGAATCGCTGGCGAAATCGTGTCCGGCGTACAAGATTCTCGAAGTTCGTAGTACGGAGTCGGCGACGATTGCCCCGGATCAGCCGATCCGATCGCGTGATTCGTCAGATTCGTCAGATTCGTGAGATTCATGGTTCTCTCCCCAGTTTGCCAACTTAACGTGAAGGTCGGCGACGGCAAGGCGACGAAACAAAGCCACCGCTCTTCCGGCACCTGTCGATTGATCTCGCTTCAGGCGGCGCGTGGCTTCTCCCGATACTATTCAGAGGGACCGTGGCATGCAGCCTTGCGCCGCGATCGAGTACTCAGGCACGACCAAGGGAGCGTGGCGTGGTAAACGACCTCATCGCAACCTGGCGGTGGGTAGCGGGGTTCGTGATCTTCCCGGTCACGGTCTTTCCCGGTTTTCGCGCCCTCATCCTCGTGTTTTCCAGCTTCTGCGTTCTGCTCGATTCCTGGAGTCTGGAGGGAGCCATGACCAACCTTTCCCTGGGGTTTCCCGCGGTGGTCGGGATCACCGCACTCTGGATCTCGACACTTCTCCCTCTGGCGACCGTCGCGCGCACCCGAACCGGGTTTGTGCTCGTGACGACCGGCCTCATGATGGGACTCATCCTGGAATGCTTGATTCTCAAGGCCGGGCTCTGGGATGACCTGGGCCGGCTCCGCCCCGTTGACCCGTTTCACGTATTTGTATTCATTTGCCCACTAATTATGGGCGTGATCAACTTGCTTCTCTTGATCCGGGCGAGGGAGCTCTTGACCCGGCCGCCGGTCCGGGTTGAGGTGGAGGAGAGCAGGCCCGTGCGGCGGCACCGGCGAATTCCTCGCCATCACCTCCAGCCCCCGCCCGTGCTGCGGCCGGTGATCCTGCGCCCGTATCAGCCGCCGGTTTCCAGCTGGTATGACGACGAACCGAGCTACGACTGAGCGGCCGGCATCGGCTTACTCCAGGCCATACTTGCGCAGCTTCTGCCGGAGCGTGGCACGATGAATGCCGATCTGCCGCGCGGCCACGGCGCGGTTGCCCTGGCACTGGCGCAAGACCGCGCGCAGCAAGGGGGGCTCGACGAGCGCCAGGAACCGATCGTGGAGCGTGGAGTCGTTCTCCTGGGAGCGTTCGGAATCACGCAGCTCGGCCTCCAGCCAGTGCTTGATCTGACGGGCGATCTCATCGGGCGTGGGCCTGGGAGCGGATGAGTTGGGCACGGGACCGTCGGGCGGAGGGAGGTGTTCGAGGCGGATCTCCCGCCCTCGCGCCACGATGGCCGCGCGCTCGATGGCGTTGCGGAGCTCGCGGACGTTGCCCGGCCACGACCGGGACGCGAGTTCCTCCAGCACGTCATCGCGCAGCGGAGCATCGGCTCCGGGCAGGTTCAAGAGGCTGAGGAAGTGGCTGGCCAGAGCTGGGATGTCCTCGCGGCGATCGCGGAGCGGTGGAACGCGGATCGGAAAGACGCTGAGGCGAAAGAAGAGGTCCTCGCGGAACTCGCCGGCGGCCATCAGTTCGCCCAGCGGCCGGTTGGTCGCGGCCAGAAATCGGACGTTGATCGGCCGGGGGCGAGCGTCTCCCACGGGCGTGACCTCGCGGTGCTCGATGGCGCGGAGCAGCTTGACCTGA
Source organism: Isosphaeraceae bacterium (assembly GCA_049966735.1). Lineage (GTDB taxonomy): Bacteria > Planctomycetota > Planctomycetia > Isosphaerales > Isosphaeraceae > Aquisphaera. The sequence continues at coordinate 16,130 of JBMFUH010000007.1, read as the reverse complement.
ACGGCAGGAGGAACGTCCCCGATTTCGTCCAGGAGCACCGTTCCCCCCTCGGCCAGCTCGAGCAAGCCCTTGCGGTCGTGCAGGGCGCCGGTGAACGAGCCGCGCAGGTGTCCGAACAGCTCGCGCTCGACCAGGCCCTGGCTGAGGGCTGCCAGACAGACCGGCAGAAACGTGCGGCCTCCGCGCGGGCTGTGCCGGTGGATGGCGCGGGCGACCAGCTCCTTGCCCGTGCCGCTCTCGCCCGTGATCAGCACCGGAACGTCGGCAGGCGCCACGAGTGCAATCTGTTTGAACAGTTCCTGCATCAGATATGATGTGCCGATGAGATGTACATATTCATGATCAGTTTGGCTCTGGTGAGCTGGCTGGCTGGCACGACCAGCCAGGGAACGATGGGCCTCGAGCGCCCGGGTGATCACGGCCGCGGCCTGGTCGAGGTCGAACGGTTTGACCAGGTAGTCGAACGCCCCGCCCTCCATTGCCCGGACGGCGGTGTCGAGGTTGCCGAAGGCCGTGATCACGATGAAGGGCGCGGGGCCTTCCAGCTCGCGAAGCGGTCCCAACGCCGCCAGTCCGTCCATCCCCGGCAGACGGACGTCGAGGACGACGACGTCGTGAGGTCCACGGCCGGCGAGCGCGAGTCCGGCCTCGGCTGACGCGGCGACCTCGACCTCGTGGCCCAGGTCGCCCAGGTATTCCCGGATCGCCCAGCAGATGCTCGGCTCGTCGTCGATCACCAGCACACGGCTCATGGTCAGCGGGTCTCGCTTCCTGATGCGGGGACAGGGGCAGGCAGGCTCAGCCGGAACCGGGTCAAGGCCCCGTCGCGCGTCCACGACATCCTTCCATGATGCGCCTGGGCCACATGGCTGGCCAGAGCGAGTCCCAGCCCGACCCCTTCCGGCTTGCCGGTGACGAACGGTTCAAACAGGGTGTCGGCGAGCGCGGGGGGTGGCCCCGGGCCGGTGTCGCTGATCTGGACGAGCCACGCTCCGTCTTCCTGGAGGAGGTCGAGCAGCACCGACCCGCCCGGTCCGGCGGCCTCGATGGCGTTCAAGGTCAGGTTGAGCACTGCGGACCGCAGGCTGGGTTCGTCGGCCAGCACGACGGCCTGTGCCGGGGCGGGCCCGACCTTGAGGGCAACCTGGCCGTGCACGCAGGTCGGTTGCAGCAGGAGTGCCACGTCATTGAGGAGCCCAACCAGGTCCGACGGCCGCTGGGGCCTCTCTTCCGCCTTGCCCAAGGTCAGCAGGCCCTGGACCTGTTCCTCCGTGAGGGAAAGCTGCCGCAGGGCGACGTTCATGCTCGGATCTCCCCGCGCCGACTGGCAACGCTTGACGTGGAGCTGCAGGCTCATCCGGGCGCCGGTCAGGGCGTTGCGAAGCTGGTGAGCCAGTCCAGCCGCGAGCTGGGCCAGCAGGTGAGTTCGCTCCGACCGGCGAATCGTCTGGCTCATCTGGCGAAGATAGATGCACATTTGATTGATCGATCGCGCCAGATCGTGGACCTCATCGTCGAACAGTTGCGGCCGTGGTTCCAGTTCCTGGAAGTCTCCTTCAGCGATCCGGGCCACCTGGTGCTCGAGACGGCGGATCCGCTGGTTGATGCGCTGGGCGATCCAGGTTGTGGCCGCCGCCATGAGCAAGAGGGCCCCTGCCCCGAGGAACAACGGCGCCTGAGCGGATTCCCAGCGGGCCTCGCGCCAGCTCGACTCGGGATAGAGCACCAGCAGGGCTTCTTCCGCGGCCGTCGAGCGCGGGCCGATCAGCCGGGAGAAGTAGCGGCGGCCGTTCAGGGTGACGGTGAGCAAGTCGCTCAAGCTCTGGAATCGTTGCGGGCTCTGGGCTGGCATGACGTCCAGGGACAGGCCGCCGGTGATCAAGCCGGGAGTGCTCGATTCGACCGGCACGCCCGCCGCGTCGTAGGCCACGAACTCCGCGCCGGAGAGCCCTTTCATCCGCGTCAGGATCGCACCAGTGAGGGGAAAGTTGGATCGACCCAGGACCTCGACCACGCCGCTTAGCCGCTCGACGATCTGGTGCTCCGTCCGTCGAGCCGCCAGGGTCACGGAAGCGACGGTGATGGCCGCGATCGTCATCGTCTGGATCGCGAGGATCGGCACCAGCACCTGTTCCCGGATCGACCAGCGCAAGGCGACCTCGCAACCTGAGCCAGACTCTTGCTGGCGATGAATTCGCCGTCACCGGCAGTTTTTTGTCCCGATCGCCCGGATCGGCAATTCGGGGGTAAGTTCACAAGCCCTATCGAGATTGATACTTGCAGAAAACCATCGTGAAGGAACGAGCTTTGCTTTGTCAATGCGGCCTCGCGAGCGGCCGATCGTGTTTCGACCCTTATTCCCTGTAAGAGGAAACGCGGCATGAAATCGTTCCGTCAAGGATTCACGCTGATCGAGCTTTTGGTTGTGATCGCGATCATCGCGGTCCTGATCAGTCTGCTCTTACCCGCGGTGCAGGCCGCGCGGGAAGCGGCCCGCCGTGTCCAGTGCGTGAACAATCTCAAGCAGATGGGACTGGCCTTGCACAATTATCACGACTCGATCGGCTCGTTTCCCATGAGTTACATGGCCCGCCTTCAGTTCATCAACGGCGCGACCGACACCGCTCCCGGCTGGGGCTGGGGCATGATGATCCTGCCGCAACTCGAACAATCGCCCCTCTTCGCCGCCGCCAACGTGGGCCTGCCGGTGGATGCGCCGCACAATTCGACCGTCGTACAGGCAATTCTCAATGTCTACATCTGTCCGTCCGATCCCATTCCCGGCGGGGTGTTTCCGGTGACGAGCGCGGTCGGTGCGACGGTGGCGATGATGGGGCCGACCAGTTATGCGGCGTGTGTCGGCAACGACCAGGCCGACACGACGACCGGGTTGAACAACGACGGCCTGGGCAACGGCGTGATGTTCCGCGACAGCGCCATTCGCGTGAGCGAGATCACCGACGGGACGAGCCAGACCATTGCCGTGGCTGAGAGAGCCTGGACCATCAACAGCGGGCCCTGGGCGGGAGTGGCGACTGGCGGTGTGATTCGCCGCGGTCCAGCCAACCCCTGCCCCACCACGGGCGCCCTGTATTACCTGGCCGCGAGCCTGGTGCAGGCGCACTGCAACGTGCTTAACACCAACACCGATCCCGACGGCGGCCTGGACGACTTCTCCAGCCGTCATCCGGGCGGGGCCAATGCACTCTTCGCGGATGGCTCGGTCCATTTTCTCAAGAGCGTCTTGCGGAACTCGGGCCAGCGGCCCGACGGCTCGACCATCTACTCGCCCGCCAGCGTGGTTCTCCAGGCGCTCGGCACCCGCGCGGGCGGAGAGGTCATCTCGGCCGATGCGTACTGAGCGGCTCGGGCCGTCTGGTGCACCGTTCTCACACGGGTGCCAGCGGCGTGTCGATCCAGGCGCGGCGGGCGTGCGACTGGAGCACGGCGTCGGCCACGCGCTGGGCGTTCAGGCCGTCGTGGAAGCTGGGCACGGCCGGACGCCTTTCGACGATGGCCGAGATGAACTCCCACATGAGGTCGTAGCGGAAGACGGTGGCGGGGGCGCCCAGCGACGGGTCGCGCGGTCTGCCGGCTGGCTTGAGATACTCGGGGGGAACGGCCAACGGGGCCAGATCCTGTCCCGTCTTGCCCAGGAGGATCGTGTTGGGCTCGTGCAGGCGATAGACGGCGGAGCCCTCGGAGCCGTTGATCTCGGCCCACTCGTGGCCGAAGCCGTCGCGATGATAACCCTTGGCCAGCGTGGTTCCCTCCCAGACCCCGGTCGCCCCGCTCTGGAATTCGCCGATCAGGCACGACCAATCGTCGACTTCCGATGGCGGGCAGGGCTTGCCGTCGGCTGTCCGGTCGCGCGGCGCGAACCGGGCCACGGACCCGCAGACGCGCTCGATCGGTCCCAGCAAGTCGATCGCGAAATCGATGCGGTGGATGGTCATGTCGAAGAGGTCCCCCGCGCCAGCCCGAGACTTGTATTGCCGCCAGCCCCAGCTTGTCTCGGGCCAGTCGAGGAATCGCTGGGACCGGAAATGCCTGGGGACTCCGAGCGCGCCGGATTTGAGCAGGTGTCTGAGGTAACGCATGGCCGGGGCGAACCGATATGTGAACGCCGTCATGTGCACGACCTTTGCATCCCGCGCGGCCTCGTACATGTCGCGAACCTCGGCGGCGCTCAGGCCGAGGGGTTTCTCGCACATCACGTGCTTGCCCGCGCGGGCGGCGGCCACGGCGATCGCGTGGTGGGTGTCGTTGGGGGTGGCGATCACCACGGCGTCGATGAGGTCGGAGTTGCACAGGGCGGCCGCGTTGGTCGTCGCGTGGGCGACGTTCCATTCCGCCTTGCGCTGCTCGAGCAAAGCAGAGTCCGCATCGCAGATCGCGGCCAACGTGGCGCGGGGATCGAGTCTGAGCCCGGGCAGGTGGTGATAAGCCGTCACGGCGCCAGCGCCGATGAACGCCACCCGGACGGGTTGTGAGGGAGCTGAGATGGTCATGAACGTGTCCTTTCAGGGTGCTTGCCTTCGCCTCAACGTCCTACTATCCTGCACGAAACCTCGCAAGAAAAGAGCGCGGGGGTTGCTCGCGCGCTTTCCCGCAACCGCTTGATCACCCGCGCTCAGGGCCGGACCCCGAAGGACCCCCTCTCATGCCAAACCAAACGCCGATCCGCGTCGCCATCATCGGACTGGGCTTCGGTGCCGAGTTCCTTCCAATTTACCAGAATTACCCGGGCGCGGAGATGTACGCCATCTGCCGGCGGGACCGGAAGGGCCTGGACGATTGCGGCGATCGCTACGGCATCAAGGTTCGGTACACCGATTACCGCGAATTGCTCAACGATCCAAACATCGACGCCGTTCATATCAACTCACCGATTCCCGATCATGCCTGGATGTCGATCGAGGCCCTCCAGGCCGGCAAGCACGTGGCTTGCACCGTGCCGATGGGCACGTCGCTCGACGAGTGCCGGCGGATCGTCGCGGCCCAGCGCGCCAGCGGCAAGCTCTACATGATGATGGAAACCGTCGTCTACAGTCGAGAATACCTCTTCGTCAAGGAGCTGTATGAGAAGGGTGAGCTGGGACGCATCCAGTTCCTCCGTGGATCGCATCAGCAAGACATGGACGGCTGGCCGGACTACTGGCCCGGGCTGCCTCCCATGTGGTACGCCACGCACTGCGTCAGCCCCTGTCTGGCCATCCTGGGCAAGCACGCCGAGAGCGTGGTCTGTCACGGCTCGGGACGGATTCGTGACGAATTGATCGCGCGGTACGGCAGCCCCTTCGCCGTGGAGACGGCCACATTCAAGATCCAAGACAGCGACGTCGTCGCGGAGGTCACGCGCAGCCTCTTCGACACGGCCCGGCAGTATCGCGAGAGCTTCGACGTCACCGGCAGCGCCCGGTCGTTCGAATGGCGGCAGGTCGAAGGCGAGGGCCCGGTTGTCCACACCAAGAGCACGGCCGCGCACCCGCTCTCCGAGCCGGAGATCCCCAGGCGAGTCCAGGTTCCCGACTACGCGCGCCTTCTGCCCGAGGGCATTCGCCGGTTCACCCAGCCGGCGGCGATCCAGGACGCCGAGCATCTGTCGTTCCTTCAAGGGGGCGGCCACGGCGGCTCGCACCCGCACCTGGTTCACGCGTTTCTGAGCGCCGTGCAAGGAGAGCGCTCCCCCCTTCCCGACGCCGAAACGTCCGCCAACTGGACCATGGTGGGACTTTGCGCCCACGAGTCGGCCATGCGGGGTGGAGATCGCATCGCCGTCCCTGTTCTCTGAAAGCGAAGCTGCCGCGACCAGGGCAATCAGCCCAACTACTCCATGAAGCAGTTCTTGTGCAGGTCGCCGTGCGCGTTGAACTCGCGCGCCCGCGCTCCGGTTAACTCATAAACAGTTGTGAAGCAGAAATAACTCAAAAGCACGACGAGGACGACCC
>JBMFUH010000007.1:0-10169 GCA_049966735.1 Isosphaeraceae bacterium | reverse complement strand
CCGGTAGCCGATGCGTCCGACCCACTGGCGGACCCATTCGGTCCCTTCGGCGATCATCAGATAGAGCGGGGGGACCAGCTCCAGAATCAAACGGCCATGAAACGGGAACTTCCGCGACGCCGCCGCCGCGAGCGCGCAGGCAATCGGCAGCGAGAGGATCAGAAAACCGTCGCGGTCGCGGCGGAACAGCGAGGCCGCTCCGAGCACCAAGAGCACCAGCGGCAAGAGAACGCCCAGAGCCGGAGGGACGGAAGGCAGCAGGTTTTGCGGAGGCGCGAGGGGCAGCAGGTTGAGCGGATTGACGAAGACTTCCAGAAGGATTCCCCCCTCCTTCAGGAGATCGGCCCGACTCAAGGCCGGAACGGGCAAAAAGGCGAAGTTCCAGAAGACATACATCGTCGTCGTGGGGTTCAAGAGCGAGGCTGAGACACGATAGGCCAGGGCCGAACTGACGGTCCAGCAAACGGCGATTCCCAGCAGCCAGCCCAGGTCGTTGCGTTCCCCGCGTACGGCCCGGTCAATCAGGATCGTCATTCCGCACCCGGCCACGACGAACACCGAGGGAAAGGAAAACCAGGGAGACGCCACGGCCAGCAGGCCGAGGGCCACGAGCTTTCTCCCGGTGGCAATCTGACCGATCATGCTCGACGCCAGCAGCATGAGCCCCAGAGCAATGAGCAGGTCGCTGGAGTATTGTTTGACCTCGCTCGAGTAGTAAACCAGGTCATCCGAGAAGGTGAACAAGATCATCCCGACCAGCGCCACGGAGCCGGAAAACCAGCGCAGGGCCAGCGACCGAAAGAGCCAGAGCGAGCTGATTCCGCAGACAAGCGGCACAAACCGCGTGACGTAGCCGGAGCTGCCCAGGAGCTGCACCAAAGCACGCTCGATAGCCAGAAACGCGGGCGGAGCAAGCTGGTCGCCGAGGAGATGAGAAGAGAAGTCGAAGATGGCCTTCCCCTCGATATTGCCCATCAGTGACCCCTCGTCCATCCAGTACGAGCGGTTCCAGAGGTAGGCCGCGAGGCGCAGCACGACGCCCACGATGAGAATCGTCCGCAGCGGATCGGCACGCACCGCGCGAACGAAAGGTGATACGTCGATCTGGATCTCCTGAGAGAAGATGCCTCCCGCTTTCCCCATCACCCGACACTCCCGCGCTTGTGCTTGCCTGTCCGCGCGGCCGCGGACCTCGCAACATCGTCATCAGCCTCCGCGAGCTTGTCAATCACGCGGCGGGCAGCAGAGAGTCCCGCCCGACGCGTTGACTCGATAAACTGGAGCATCGAACTCCGTTCTGTTGACACCTCAAGGAACCTCCACGACCATGCGCATCACCGGGTAGGGACATGCGGCGTTCCTGATCGAGACAAAAGGCCCGCGGATCATCCTCGACCCGTACAAGTCGCCCGATTCGGGCGGGTATTTGCCGATCGACGAGCCGGCCGATCTCGTGATCGTCAGCCACGAGAACGACCGCTATCACAGCCACCTGGGCCAGATCGTGCCTCCGTTCCAGACCGTCCGAGCGCTCGAGCTGCCCGCGGAAGGCGAAGAGATCCGCGGCATTCGCTTCCACGCAATCCATGTTTTCGAGACCCCCGAGAGGAAGCCGGAAGACGAGGTGACGATCATTCACTTCCGCGCGGAGGGAGTTCATCTGGCCTTCCTTGGCGACCTGGGACACGCGCTCGACGAGGCCGAACTGGCTCCGCTCCTCGGCGCGGAGGTTGTCCTGGTACCCGCGGGCGGCCCGCCGACGATCGACTTCCCCGCCATCCCTCCGCTCTTAGGCGCGATCGGTCCCCGACTTGTCTTGCCCATGCACTACAAGACGCCGAAGATCAACCTCCCTGGATTTCATGTTTCGTTATCATATCATCTCTCGATCACGGTTCGCCAGCGCCTGGGGACGGCCTCCCAGGCGGTTTGATAGGTTGCTTCGAGGTCGACGGGGACGTGGGCGCCTGCCCTGAGGAAGAGGGGCATCTCCAGGAGCGAGTCGCCAACGGCCACCGGTTCCACGTAGGCCCGCACCGCCATCTCCGCTTCATAAGCCGCCAAGGTCAGCGGCTTGCCCTGCGGCGCCTTGTACTCCTCATCGCAGAGCGCCTCCCAGATCGCGCCGTGGATGCCGTTGGGATCGCGGCGCGTCGGCGGAATCAGGTCCAGGATCAGCAGGTGAATGTCCTGGTTCAGGAGCTCCACTGCCTTGTCGACGAGCTTGCTGAATACGGCCCGGCCCGACTTGTTCCCTGGGGAGACAATCTCGACGATCGCCACCAAGCGGTCGCCGCTGATGTGACGGATTGCCACGACATTCTGCTTGCGCCGATAGAACTCCAAATCGGTCTCACCGGCAAGGCGAGCCTTCGGTCTCGCGAGGATCACACCACCCGCGGTGCTCGATTCCCGTCCGATGGGATCGCCGTTTCCCGCATCGTCTTCCAGAGGCACTCTGGATTGGAGTGTCAGCACATCCGGGCCAAAATGCGACGCGTGCTGTTCGGCCATCGCATAATGGTCGGGTGGAAGCACGCCGCTATTGAGCGTCCGCTTGATTTGCTCAATCCAAGCGTGGTGAAAATCGTGAAAGATCCCCGCATCAACCTTCGACCAATCGTGTATCGGCATGGCTGAATCCCTCTCATTCGACGCAACTGTGCTGCTTATAGTTTACCGCGCGCTCTTCCGCAACGCCGCGCGCAGAGATTACTCCCTGTGCGCTCAGTTCTCCTCGTGGTGCTCGGCGGCGGTTTCCGCTCGGATCTCCGTGACCAGGGGAACCTCGTCAGCGGGAGGGAGACCGGGATCGAACCATCGGTAGATGGCCGGAATGACGATCAAATTGAGCAGCGTGCTGGTGAAGAGGCCGCCGATCACGACGGTGGCCAGTGGTCGCTGGACCTCGGCCCCCGACCCGTGCGAAAGGGCCATGGGAATGGTCGCGCAGAGCGAGGCGATCGCCAACAGGCTGATGGCCAGGGCATGCCCGATCACGAAACGAAGGACCGGTGCGTAGGTTCGCTGGGCAATTCGGACGGGCCAGGTCTCGCGCTCCGATATGCCAGGGCGCAGGAAAAGCGCGGCCAGCACGAGTGTAGCCGTGAGCGAGAGGAGCAGCGATCCCGTCAGGGCGAAGATCAACGTCAGGGCCATGGGCCGGAACATCTTCCCTTCCACCCCCTGGAGGGCGAGGATCGGCAGGTTGACCATGGTGATGATCGCCACGCCAAAGACGACCGGCTTACGCACTTCCAGAGTGGCCCGGCGGACGACCTCAGTGGGAGACTCGGTCGGCGCGGCGTGGGACAGGTGCCGGACGATGTTCTCGATGACGATGACGGCGCTGTCGACGATCAGGCCAAAGTCGATGGCCCCCAGGCTCATAAGGCTGCCGGCGATGCCGAAGGTCAGCATGAGGTTGCCCGCGAAGAGCATGGGGAGGGGAATCGCCAGCGCCACGATTAACCCTGCGCGGAGCTGGACGAGCTCGCCCAGACCCGTCGCGATGGGTTCCATCTGGGGGCGGCCGAAGCCCGGCGGGATCTCTGCCTGGACCTGGTTGAGCCGCTCACCGACCTGCTGGCGTGCCCAGTAGATAGCTGCGTGTACAGTTCGAGCCGTGCTTTGCCGACATCGGGACTGTCGACCGTGGCCAGCAGGTCGCCGGCGCGAACTTCCTGGCCGATGACCGCGACGACCGTGCGGATGACGCCGGCCGGGCGAGGAGTGATCTGGGCGTATCGGGTCTCGTCCGGAGCGATGCGCCCGGGCGCCACCAGCACCTGATGAGCCGTGCCGAGCATGACATTCTGTATGTATATTCAGTTTAACCGAGAAGAGCCACCGGAACCACCCTTCATGGGATATGGTTCCCGGCAACGACGGAGCAGGTGCGACCTCCACGGATGGGCCGGTTGGCCGCCGAGTTCCGAGACGCAGGGGAGAGGAAAGCGGGAGAGAATCCTCACCTCGGGGCGCTTGCCTTGTTCCCCGGGACAGCTTTCCGCGATCCAGGTTGCTGCCGAAAAGCAGCGCCTCGCAAGTTGACGGTCGCATGGCCCGGACTCGCGCGATACAATAACGCAATTCAATCAGCGGTTGTTTGACTTTCCCGCGGCGGCTCAAGTTAAATTGATTGTTTAGGATGATCGTCGCCTCAGCAGCCCAGGACTGGCTTTGTTTGTTTACGGCCTGACTTCACTCGCCATGTCTTGACCCGCGGAACGACTCCAACCTCCAACACCGCATCGGGTACAAAGAGCATGCTTGTACACATCGGCTATCATAAAACGGGGACGACCTCTCTCCAAGAACATGTATTCAAGAGCGATAATGGGTTTTGCGCTCCCTGGAATGTGTACACGGGTGAGGCGATTGAGTATTTTGTTTTGACACATCCGAAAAGGTTCCAGCCGGAGATGGTACGGGCGGCTTTCGAGTCCGCCGTCGAGGCTGCTGGGGGCCAGGATCTCGTGCCGGTGATCTCGCACGAGGACCTGAATGGCCATCCCCTCCACGCGCGTTATTACGGCTTCCAGGCGGCCGAACGATTGCATGCGACCTTTCCGGACGCGCGCGTCCTGATCGCCGTACGGGAGCAGAAATCCATGCTCCGGTCGCTCTTCGGTCAGTACATCGTGCAGGATGGACTGTGGCCAATTGCCGATTTCATCGGTACCGGTAACGAGCGGCTCGGATTCAGACCAATCTGCCGGCTGGATCATTTCGAGTACGACCTGCTGGTGGATCATTATCGGACGCTTTTCGGCCCCGATCACGTTCTGGTGCTGCCGTTCGAGATGCTCAAGCGGAACTCTCTGGAATTCGAACAGCGAATCCACGACTTCGCCGGCACCCACAGGCGGGCAGAGGCTCGCCATCCCCTGGAGAACGTTGGCCTGGGAGCGATGACCCTGGCGGTGAATCAGTGGCTCAACCGGTTCGCGCGGAAGCCTCCGTTGCCCGGTTTCGATTATTTCTCACTGCCCCGGTCGTACCGAGCCAAGCAACGAATCTGCCGGGTCCTGCAACGAATCATTCCTCAGAGATGGCATCATGCTAGGGATCAGGCTATCAAAACATATATCGCCAACCGGGTTGGCGGTTATTACCAGCAAAGCAACCGGAGACTTGCCGAAATGACGGGACTCGACCTGCGATCCTTCGGATACGACGTCGGCGAGGCCGAGCTTTTCGAGGACGAATCCGCCACGCCGCCGCGGGGTCACGTCAATGTTCCCGTCATCTCCTAGCTTGGTCCTCACATGACGTTGACGGTGCTCACAACTCGCGGAGGGCGGCGATCACTTCCAGCCGCACCGCGCGGAGGGCGGGAAACATGCCGCCGAAGAGGCCCATGGCCAGCGTCATGGCCATGGCCACGGTCGCGACCAGCCAGCCGAACCGGAAGGAGATGGAGACCGAGGCGAAGCTGCCCAGGTTAAAGGTCTCGATCGTCAGCATGTTCAGGGGGAGCGTGGCCAGAAGGCCGAGGGCTCCCCCCAGCGCACAAAGGAGGAACGATTCGCCGAGGAAGGAGATCAAGATATCCCATTGAGAAAACCCGAGGGCTCGCATGGTGCCGATTTCCCGGGTTCGCGAGCTGACGGCGGCAAACATGGTGTTGGCCGCGGCGAACATGGCGCCGAAGGTGAGGAGCACGGCAATCAGCGTGCCGGCCGCCTTGAGGAAGATGCTCATGCGTGACTGGTCTTCGAAGTAGGCCTTCTCCGACTTGGCCTCGAGCTTGAACTGGGTGTCCTCGTTGATCGTCTTCTGAATCCTTTCATAATCCGGCATGCTGGCGGCCCGGATCTGGACGCAGGAGACCGATCCCTCCCGGCCCGTATTCTTCTCGACGTCCCTGAGATCGGCCCAGACCTCGCTCTCCGCCGCGCTGCCGCCGGCCGTGAAGAGTCCCACCACGCGATACTGCTCCTTGTCGCCGAAGTAGAGCAGTCCGCCGATCTGTCCCCCCTTGTACCGCCGCGCCAGGACCTTGCTGACGATGCACTCGCCCCTGCCCTCGACGAAATCGCGTCCCGCCACGATCTTGAAGTCGGGACGCAGAGCGCGCGAGGCAGGCTGAACGCCGCGGATGATGATGTTGTTCCGCGTTCCGTTGGTCCGCTCGCCGTTGGCGATGTTGAGCAGTTCCTTGGCCGCCAGGGGCGCGCCGGTCGAGTCACGCTCGATTCCCGGCAAGGTGAGAATCTGGTCGGCCTTGGCGCTTTCGAAGCCCCCGGTGGTCTCGTTGGACGAGCCCTTGCGCAGGATGATCAGATCGAGCGGGTCTCCCGAGATCTTCAGGCTGTATTCCAGGCCCTCGACCAGGCCGAAGAGGATGCACGATGAAGCAACCAGGAGGCCCGTTCCCACGATCGTCATCAGCGTCGTCTTCCAGCGGACCTTGAGGTTCCGCACGTTGTACTTGATCGGGATCATGGTTGTTTAGACCACCTTTCTCAGCCCATTGATCACGGACGAGTTGGCCGCGAAAAGCGCGGGGAGAAGGCCGCTGGCCAGGCCCACGAAGAGCGAGACGCCCAGACCAACGAGCGCGATATTCCAGGATACGTAAAAGAAGGGGAGAAACCCGCCCGTGTAGGGGGCGATGTCGACGAAGTCGAAGAGGGCCTTGCTCCCCAGAGCGCCGATGGCGCCGCCGATGCCTGAAACCAGAACCGCCTCGGTCAAAACCAGGAAGAGCACCAGTCCCTTGGGAAAGCCGATTGCCTTGAGCACGGCCACCTCGCTGGTCCGCTCGCGCATGGCCATCGCCATGGCGTTGCCGGCGACGAAGAGGAGCGCGACCACGACGGCCAGACCGATGCCGTAGATGGCGCTTTTGAGGTCTCCGAGCATGTCCGCGAACATCTTGTCGAAGGCTTCCTCGGTCTGGGTGCGGGTGGGGAAGTCGCTGTTGTGATAGAGATCGTCGATCTTCTTGCACAGGGAAGGCATGATGTCCGCGCTCTTGCACTTGATGAAGATCGTGCCCGCGTTGCCCGCCATCTTGGCACTCTCGGGGGCCAGCGATCCCCCCGAGGCCGAGCTGAAGGCGACCCTCTTCAGCGCCTCGTCCAGATAATCGAAATGGAACAAGCACATCCTCTGGTCGGTCTTGGATGGTCCGCTGTAGATTCCCCGGATGGTCAGGTTCATGTCGACAGGGAAAAGGTCTCCCTTCAGGGGCAAGGGATCGCCGACCTTGAACCCGCGATCGCTGGCGAGTTTCCTGCCGATCACGCAGCCGTCCTTGTTTTCCTTGAAGGCCTTGAGCTCTGCCGGCGACACCTCGAGTTCGCTCATGACCGCGAAGACGGTCTCGGCGTCGACGGCGAACTGGGAGAAAGGCACCACCTCGTCGTGGTACTTGCCGCCGTACCAGCTAAAGGGTGTCGCCGCGACCACGCCGTCCAGCCTGGCGACCTCGCCCACGAACGAGATCGGCACCATCCCCGCGAACCCGTTGGCGTTCATGACGATGATCCGGTTGTGGATCCGGGAATTCTCGGCCACCTCGTTGTTGATGGCGAAGAAGGCCAGGAGAATCATCATCAGGAACAGGCAGATCGCCGTGGAGGCGATCGTGAGGATCGTCCGCACGGGATTGCGCCTGGCGTTGCGGAAAATGTAGGGCAGATGCTTCATGATTTGCCGGAATCGGGAAAATCGGAACGACGACAGCCCGTTAGACCACTTTCCTCAGGCCGTCGATCACGGAGGAATTCGCGGCCAGGACCGCGGGCACGACCCCGCTCGCGAAACCGATGAAGAGGGAGACGCCCAGGCCAAACAGGGCCACACTCCAGGGCACGAAGAAGACGGGGAGGAAGCCGGCGGAATACTTGGCCAGATCGACGAAGTCGCACAGGGCCTTGCAGCCCAACGAGCCGATCGCGCCCCCCAGCCCCGCGACCAGGACGGCCTCGGTGAGCACCAGAAAAAGGACTTTCCCCTTGCTGAAGCCGATCGCCTTCAAGATGGCCACCTCGCTGGTCCGTTCCCGCATGGCCATGGCCATGGCGTTGCCCGCGACGAAGAGGAGCGAGACGGCCACCGCCGCGCCGATGGCGTAAATCGCGTTCTGAAGGTCGCCCAGCATGTCCGAGAACATCTTGCCGAAGGCTTCCTCGGTCTGGGTGCGGGTGGGGAAGTCGCTGTTGTGATAGAGATCGTCGATCTTCTTGCAGACCGTGGGCATGATGTCGGCGTTCTTGCACTTGATGAAGATCATGCCGGCGTTGCCCGAGGTCCGGGAGGCGTCGGTGGCCAGCGAGCCCCCGGACGTGGAGCTCATGGTCACCTTCTTGAGCGCCTCATCCAGATACTCAAAATGGAACATGCAGATCCGCAAGTTCCGGTTCGACGGACCATCGTAAATGGCCCGCACGGTGAGATTCATGTCGACGGGATAAACGTCCCCTTTCAAGGGGAGCGGGTCGCCGATTTTCAAGTTCCAGTCGGAGGCCAACCTGCGTCCGATCGCGGCGCCATCCTTGTTTGCCTGGAAATCCGCAAGCTGCTTGGGTGGAACGTTGAATTCGTCGAGCACCTTGAACACCGTGTCGGCATCGATGGCGAACTGGGCGAAGGGCAACGTCTGATCGTGGTACTTGCCGCCGTACCAGCTAAACGGGGTCGCCACGAGCACGCCATCCACCCGGGAAATCTCCGGCAGCCGACCGATCGGGTTCATTCCCGCGAACCCGTTGGCATTCATGCAAATGATGCGGTTGTAGATCCGGTTCGCCTTCGTGGCGTCCTCCCGCATTTCGAAAAAAGCAAGCAGAATCATCATCAGGAACAGGCAGATGCACGTCGACGCGATCGTGAGCGACGTCCGGATGGGATTGCGCCGGGCGTTGCGGCAGATGTAGGTGAAGTATTTCATGACGCGGCCGAGACCCGGGTATCCTGGATGACCTCATCCACTAGCCGGCCCTTGTCGAGGTGCAGCACGCGGTTGGCCCGCGCCGCGGCCAGAGGATCGTGAGTGACCATGACGATGGTCTTTTGAAACTCGCGATTGAGCAGCTCGAGCAGATCGAGGATCTCGCCCGCCGTGGTCCGGTCCAGGTCGCCGGTGGGCTCGTCCGCGACCAGCAGGTACGGGTCGGTGACGATCGCCCGGGCAATCGCCACGCGCTGTTCCTGACCACCGGAGAGCTGGCGCGGATAATGGTGCTCGCGCGATTCCAGGCCGACGATCCGCAGCGCCGTCATCACGTTCTCGCGCCGCTTGCGGCGGGTAAGATGGGTCAGGAGCAAGGGCAGCTCGACGTTCTCGAAGGCCGTGAGCACCGGGATCAGGTTGTAGGTCTGGAAGATGAACCCGACGTTGTTGGCTCGCCAACGGGTGACCTCGGCCTCGGAGAGGTAGCCCAGATCCTGGCCGTGGACGACGACCTCTCCCTTGGTGGCCCGGTCGAGACCGGCGACCAGGTTCAGGAGCGTGGTCTTGCCCGAGCCCGAAGGGCCCATCAAAGCGAGGTATTCACCCTCCGCGACCTCGAGATCGAGATCCGCCAGGACCGGAATCACGAACTCGTCCCGGCGGTACTCCTTGTGAACGTTACGCAGAGTGATCGACGACGCCTGGCCCATGAACGAATAACCTTTCGCTTCCGCGACGGGGATCTGGAGCCGACCCGTGGGTCACTCGGCGATCCTGACCTCCTCATTTTCCTTGAACGCTTTGGGAGGATTCAAGACCACCGTCTCGCCCACGGAGAGACCTGACTCCACGCGAGCAAGCTCCTCCCTGGTCGTGGCGACCTCCACTTCCCGCTTCTTGACCCGCGATTTCTTCCCCACGATCCAGACGTAATCGTGGCCGTTCTCCTGAAAAACGGCTGACTTGGGAACGAAGAGATAGGCCTTGCTGGTTTCCGCCTGCGTGCCGGTCTTGAACGGCAGGAAGTGCACCGTGGCCGCCAGCTCGGGAAAGAGCTTCTCATCGGGATCGAGAATCTCGACCTTCACCTTCACGGTTCCGCGCGTCCGATCGCCCATGGGAATGATCTGCCGCAGTCTGCCACGATACCGCTTGTTGGGATTGGCGCTGACGGACACCTCGGCGGGCTGGCCGAGCTCCACTCGTGACATCAGGTTCTCCGAGATGTCGGTCTCGACGTCCATGTGCCGCAGGTCGGCGATCG